>QFOI01000789.1 GCA_003241175.1 Pseudopedobacter saltans | reverse complement strand
CAAATTAATTTCACATGAAGAACATAAAAATCATTTTAAGTATTTTGCTCGGCATGGCAGGTTCTAGTGTTTTTGCACAAAAAGGATCTCCTTTGGAAATAGTTGCTAAATTTAATGAACCGACGCCTGATCTTTCGGGTATAGCTGTAAGTAAGGAAAATCGCATTTTCATAGGATTTCCGCGACATGCGGATAATCATACATCTTTGGCTTTAGCAGAATTGGTCAATGGGACGCTTGTGCCATTTCCCAGTAAGGAATATGTGTATCCCTCTGATAAACCAGTAAGTGAATGGTTGGTATCTCCACACGGAATGTATTTCGACAAAGACGATAATCTTTGGGTGATTGATGATGGAAAGCGTGCAGGAATTGCTGGAATACCTGAAGGTGCAGCCAAAGTGGTCGGTTTCAATATCAAAACAAAAAAGATCATCGCCAGCATTCCAATTACCTCCAATGCGATGGATGCACAAAGTCATCTCAATGATCTTCGTGTTGATCTAACGCATGGTGCAAAAGGAACGGCCTACATTGCAAATTCGGGTTTTGGAAACCATTATTCTTTGGTTGTGGTTGATATTGCAACGGGAAAATGCCGTGAAGTTTTCAAAAATATTCCACAGACATCGGCAGATTCGAGTTTTGTTACTTTTTTGGAAGGAATTCCCAAAGTGTATGCGGGCAATAAGACGCCTTTTCCAAATGGTGGAGCGGATGGCATTTCTCTTTCTCCTGATTCCAAAAGATTATATTGGACAGAGATTAGTGGAAGAAAGCTGCACAGTATCAGTACCGACTCACTAAGCAATCAAAACATTAAAGAAGAAGATCTCGAAAAAGCTATAAAATTTGAAGGGGAAAATCCACCTTGTGATGGTTTGGCTGAAGATGAAAAAGGCAATATCTATTTTGGCGCATTCGAACAAAGATCATTGGTTAAAAGAAGTCCGGACGGTCAATATACGTTGATTGCACACGATGATGATAATATCGTTTGGCCGGATGGTTTGTGTTACAGAAATGGTTATTTGTATGTGTCAT
>QFOI01000139.1 GCA_003241175.1 Pseudopedobacter saltans | reverse complement strand
ATTTTGCTTTCTTGAATACCTTTGGAATCCTTTCCAAAAATTAACTTTTGAGAACCGTCACAATAGGACTGCAAACCTCCAATAGGTAAATAACCAGAAGGACCATTTTGCGTATCCCAATAGATTTTTTTTGCTTTTTTGATGGCTTCCAGTTGTGGAATATTGCCGTCCTCGTCGTAATACAAGCCAATACTAAGATTGATTTTTTCAGATCGTGGGTCTTTTTTAAATTTTTCTACAAGCCCCAATATTGGATCGCTTGGAAATTCCGTGATATGTTCAAACATGTTTTTGCTATTTTAATTCCTGCAAATCTACAAACTAAGAAATGATTCTATTATAATCTATTTGTAAAAATTGGAACAAAAAAGACCGATACATATCGGTCTTTTCAAAATTTGGAGAAATGAATTACCTATCAGTAATCTTATTATTGTCTTTGTTGGAATCTGTTTGAGTTTTTACTTCCATTTGTTCCATCAATTTCATGCCGAGCAATCCACTGATACTTCCATCTGTAGAGTTGCCGTTACCTTGAATTAAGACTTCGGGCATGACTTTAATGTTTCCTTTACCTATTTCTTCCGTGATTTTGTATCGGGTAAAGTTGTCACCACCCATTGCCTTGACCTGTAACTCATAGGCTTCAGCTGTGCTTTTACCAATAGCCATAATCTTTTCCGCTTCTGCTAGACCCGTTTTGGAAATTTTTTCTGCATCTGCGCTGGCGTTGAGTTTGGTTGCTTCAGCTTGTGCACCTGCACGAGCCTTTGTGGCTTCCGCTTCTGCGTTCGCTCTAAGTTTGGTGGCAGTTGATTCGGCTTCGACTTGCAATTTCAAACTATTGGCATCACCTTCCGCTTTTTTAACAGTTGCATCTGCCGTGCGTTGAGCGATTTCGACGCTCTGTTGCGCTTTAACGATTTCTTTTTGCATGTCGGCAATGGCCGTTTCTTTTTCCATACCTTGACGTTGTTCCTGTGCCATTTTTTGCGTTTGATAGGTTTTTTGTTCCTCTTCTGCAATCTTACGGTCGGTAAGTGTTTTCATCAATGCTTCCGGAGGGACGATGTCACCGATCAAAGTGTCAACCGCATTGACATTGTATTCATCCAATACTTCACAAATATGGTCTTTGGCTGCTTGTTGCCTTTCTTTACGGGAAGCCAAGAACGAGATGACATCACTATCCTGTGCCGAGTTACGGAAATAGTTTCCGATCGTAGGTTCCAATACTTGGCTCACTAGATTGTTCATACTACCAAAACGTGCAATTACTTTAGGCGCTTCTGTCGCTGGGATATGTATGATCTGCGCCACATCCAGATTGAATGGGAAACCATCCTTACTACGCACCGTTATCGTAGAGAGATTCTTGTCGAGTGCGTGTGCTTCACTACGTGCATTTGCCCAGTTTAAGACAAGGTTTGTTGTTGGTACAAGTTCCACTTTCATCGTGTATTTGTTGATCGGGTATTTACCTGGTCCGAGAGGTTCCATCCAAACACCACGTTTGCCTTTATCGACGATATTTCCATGTTTAAAAGAGGCATCTGTCAAATCCTTTCCATCCTCACCAATATAAGAAATAACAACACCAACATGCCCAATAGGAACTTCAGTCATCGGTGTTTCCTCTATCTGTACTGCCCAAGGATTGATGAAGTAACTACCCGCCAACATTACCTGTGGTTGCAATCCTCGATTACCGCCATCCGCTAAGAAAACATCAATGTTTTGGAAGTTGTTATGACCCTCGATATGCTCACCTGCGATCTGTCCGGACTTGATAGGTAGACCGTCCAATGTGGTGACAATACCCACCATATTTTCTTTGATGATGATCATGTCGGTAACCGAAACTGAGAATGCGTAGGTATTGATACGATAAGTTCCGGCAGTTAACAACGCGGTCTGTCTACCTTTTTGCCCGTTGTTATTAAGAAACCTTTCGGCATCTTGGAAATTGTCGCAATCGACTTTACGTCCCAATATGTTACCTGTTGGCAACTCGTTACCGTCATTGGCTAAAACCAATCCCACTCGGCCTTCAGGGATAACGACGAATGGTACTTTTTCGATACCGTACTGCCAAGGCCACATACCCCAATATAGTCCTGGAGCCAAGGTTTTTGCCTGAAAACCGGCTTCGCCTTTTGTGGCAATAATGTGTCCATCTGGCAAGGATTTGTCCGCGCCCATCAATACGAATTTTTTAGTGACTAGTCCAATCTTGTCCTCAGGAACGACAACCATTCCAAAAAATACTCTCAGTATAAACTTATAGAGTACGATACACAAAATAATTAATACTATCCACCAATAATGGAGGAATAAAGTTTGAGATTCCATAGTTGTTTTTGTTTTTTATTGTTTGAGTTTTAGATACAGATATGCATACTCTCACGCAAACCCTTAGGTACGCAAAAGCGATTCAATTGCTTGAATAATATAGCCCAAGGCTACAATGTTTACAGCAAAATGCTATTTCAACTGATTGGGGAAAATGAGTCTGAACAGATGGCCTGTTAGTTTGGTACGTCGATGATATTCACTTGCAAATACATCTATATGTTTATTCATATTTCATTGTAGCGAGGCTACATTTATATTTCGGACGTAAAGATATATAGGGTTTTGATATCCGCAAAAAAATGTGGATCCAGCCGTTGGATTTTGATATTTGTCAATAATATAATATAGATATGCACAGCCAGTTGTTCATTCGATTCTTCTTATATAGATTAATAAGCATGTAAAATGTTTTTCTTTATTTTGAAATTGAAATCGAACTATATGCGAGTAAGACAGTTGTTTTTGTCAATAGCCTTAGTATTTGTAATAGGGAATAGTATGGCCCAAGAATATTGCATCGGGGTGCTTTCTGGTCTTCCTTTTAAGGACAGTGTATCCGTGTTTGCCCAAACAGCTTTTATAAGGAAAGAGGCTTCCCTTAATTCTGAAGTGGTGGATAGTGTATCCATGGGAAGTTGGCTTAAAGTAGTTCCCAATCAATACGATAACTTGAAATTGGTGAGAGTCAGTGGATACGATTCTTATTGGTTGCCAGTAATCTACCAAAACGATGGGCAGGCGCGAAGAGGTTTTGTTTGGAGTGGTTCGTTGGCTATTACGGATAATAGAATGGATGACAAACGATTCATGGTCGGTATGGGATATATTACAAGTACTTCGGATCAATCAGATGTGATTGTAAAATGTAAAATGCTAGACAACGCGTCTAATGAACTGTGGACAGAAAAACTCAACATTGGGCATGAAGCTATTTCATTAAATACTAATATGTGGGATGGAATGGGCTTATCCAATATCCAAAATGTTGTACGTGTCATTTCTTCTGGCGAAGCTTGTGGCGTTCCCACCAATTACAATTATTTTGGTTGGACAGGCAGTACCATGGTTAGACTTCCATCCCGTTATAGTGTGGCAGATGCTGGTTCTTATTATTATGAAGAGGCTTTTATTTTCCCATCCGAAAAAGGTGGAAACCCCAACGTGATTATCAAAACCGTAAAGTCGGAAGAGTATGACGAAAATGATAAACCCATCAAAAAGAAATCGTCAAAATCCGAGTTTGTGTGGGATGGAAAAACATGGAAAGCAATTTAAATCAGAAGAAAAAAGAAAAGTAAATAAAAAGAACTACCTTTGCAGCCTATTTGAGGCAGTTTAGGTAGTATATCTGAAACGTAGAAATAATTTTTACGGTGTATAGTATATTTGTATTACTTTTGCCGCCGAATAATAAAGAGAAATTAAATAAAAGAGGTTAAAAAAATTTCAGATGCCTTACTTAACAAAAGAAAAAAAAGCTGCAGCATTTGCAGAATTCGGTGGTAAAGCCGAAAACACTGGTTCTATAGAAGCTCAGGTAGCTTTGTTGACAGAACGTATTAAACACTTGACTTTGCATTTAAAAGCAAACAAGAAAGATTTCTCCACTCAACGTGGATTGATGGCTATGGTTGGTCGCCGCAAAAGCCTTCTTTCTTATATGCAAAAACATAATTTGACAGGTTATCGCGCCCTAATTGAGAAGTTAGGTCTTAGAAAATAATCTTTCATGGATATTTAAACTATTCCCGGCTGCATTTCAGTTGGGAATAGTTTTTTTTTACCTATCCGTTTTGCCATTTATTTAGTGTTTTATCTTCAAAAAAGTTTTTATGTTATCACAACCATATAGTGTCAGTTTCGATCTTGGAAAAGGTAGAGAAGTGACAATCGGTACAGGTAAGTTGGCTCGTCAAGCAGATGGCGCCGTTACTGTACAACAAGGCAATACCGTATTATTGGCGACTGTCGTTGCCAATAAAGAACCAAAGGAAGGACAGGATTTCTTTCCATTGAGTGTTGACTATCAGGAAAAATTTGCTGCGGCTGGCCGTATACCAGGCACATTTTTCAAAAGAGAAGGAAGGTTGAGTGACTATGAGGTATTGATCAGCCGTTTAGTGGATCGTGCCTTGCGTCCTTTGTTTCCAGACGATTATTTCTGTGACGTTCAAGTATTGATTACGCTTGTGTCAAGCGACAACGAAATCATGCCCGACTCATTGGCTTGTTTGGCTGCCTCTGCGGCGCTAGCAGTTTCAGATATTCCCATAAAAGAAATCATTTCTGAAGTGCGTGTAGCTAAAATTGACGGAGAATATGTTGTCAATCCTTCACGTTCTGAATTGGCAAATGCCAATATGGAATTCATCATCGCTGCTACTGAAAAGAACTTGATGATGGTGGAAGGTGAAAGTAAAGAAGTGCAAGAAGAAGATTTGGTAAAAGCGTTGGAAGTGGCACACGAGGCCATTCGCATTCAGATTGCTGCACAGCAAGAATTGCGCGACCAAAAGGGAATCACTGCTAAACGTGATTATACCAAACCATTGGAAGACGCGGAATTGAAACAAAAAGTGGCGGATTTCTGTACCGCTAAAATCAATGAAATCTCTCACGCAGGAACCTCCAAGCATGTTCGCAGCGAAGCTTTCTCTACTTTGAAAAAAGAATTTATCGAGACTCTTGGTGAAGAAGTAGAAGACAAAACCAAAAAATTAGCGAAGAAATACTACGAGGACTTAGAGTGGCATTTGGTTCGTGACATGATATTGGATGACCGTACGCGTTTGGATGGTCGTCAATTGGATCAAGTTCGTCCTTTGGCTATGGAAACAGACATTCTGCCAATACCACACGGATCTTCTTTGTTTACACGTGGAGAAACACAATCATTGTCAACAGTGACGTTAGGTACACCTGATGATGAATTAATGATTGATTCTGCCGTTGATACACACTATACAAATTTTATTTTACACTATAATTTCCCTCCGTTCTCTACAGGTGAAATCAAACCAATGCGTGGCCCTGGTCGTCATGAAGTTGGACACGGAAATTTGGCAATGCGCTCTTTAAAGCAAATGATGCCGGGTAGCGATTATGCTTACACCGTACGTATTGTGAGTGATATATTGGAATCCAATGGTTCGTCTTCCATGGCTACCGTTTGCGCAGGTTCATTGGCGTTGATGGATGCAGGTGTTCCTGTTCCAAAACACGTTAGTGGCGTTGCGATGGGATTGATCACAAGAGAGGATGGCAAATATGCTATCTTAACGGACATCTTGGGCGATGAAGATCATTTGGGTGATATGGATTTCAAAGTAACTGGTACACGTGACGGTATTTGCGGTGTGCAAATGGATATCAAAGTGGACGGTCTAAGTATGGATGTAATGCGTGAAGCATTGGAACAGGCACGTAAAGGTCGTTTGCATATATTGGATGCCATGTACGAATGTATACCTGCTGCACGTGAGGAAGTCAAACCGCATGCGCCAAGAATGGAAAAACTCATCATCGAAAAAGAATTTATCGGTGCTGTTATCGGTAAAGGTGGTGAAGTGATTCAAGCTTTGCAAAAGGAAACTGGAACTACCATTACTATCGAGGAAGTTGGTGAAACTGGTGAAGTAAGTATCTTCTCTTCTAATAAAGAAGGTGTGTTGAAAGCTTTGGAAACCATCAAAGGTATCGTTGCTGTTCCCGAAATCGGAACAGTTTATGAAGGTAAAGTAAAAGGCATTAAAGAATTTGGTGCTTTTGTAGAATTTTTACCCAAAAAAGAAGGTTTGTTGCACATCAGTGAAATTAGCTGGAGTCGTTTGGAAACAATGGAAGGTATCTACAAAGAAGGAGATACTGTTCAGGTTAAATTAGTCGGAATCGATCCAAAAACAGGTAAATTCAAATTAAGCCATAAGGCTTTGCTACCTCGTCCGGAAAGAAAACCGGCACCCAATGAAGGAAATCAAGCATAATTTTTTTCAGAATTGATACAAAAGCCTCGTGAACATTTCACGAGGCTTTTTATTTGTACATATTGGCATGATATTTATAATTGTCTTAAGGAGTTATTTGTAATTTATTAAGAAAATCAAAACCAAATGAAAAAGAAACTTTTCTCTTTTGCGATCGCCGCTATCACTTTCTTAGCGTTTAATACGCATGCTTCTGCTCAACGTGGATCTTCCTATGACAATGGATTGGGACTATGGATCGATGCTGGTAATGGAGGTACTTTTGTCGGTCCGCATCTAAAACATTATTTCAACAGCAATGATGCGGGACAGATCAATTTACTTTTTGGAAATAGTGCTACTATTCTAGGTGCTGAATACACTTATAACAAAGCTATTGACGGTGCTCCAGGGCTAAAATGGAATATTGGAGTAGGACCTCAATTGCAGTTTGCAAAACATTTCACTGGTGTTGCCATCAGACCTATCGCAGGGTTAGAATACAAAGTTAGCGGAGCTCCTATTGCTATCAATTTTGATTGGCGCCCTTGGTGGCAGCTAAATCACGGAAGCGATTTTGAAGCCGGTCGTTTCGGTATTGGATTTAAATACACATTCTAGTCACATTAGAATATACTTGAAAAAAGAAAAGCTACCTGAAAAGGTAGCTTTTTGATTATAATCGATTTCTTAAAGATCATCGCCGTTATTGAAGTTGTTACCACCGTAAAATGATTCTTCATTGTTGGTGTACACATCCAACCACTTTTGGGCTGTCTCATCACTCAGTAACTCAATGATATCGAAAATCTGTTCTGATTTCTTGACCCATTTCATTGTCAGTTCGTTTCCGTAGTTGACAACATACATGGCGTAATCGGATACCACTTTTACCTGGATCAGTGAAAGTGGCGCATTTTCTTCTAACTGAACCAAATAATAACAATCCGGTTCTAAAATTGCATAACTATACATCGATCCCTCCTTTTTTTCAAATAACTAAAATTGATCCACTAACTTAATGCTTCTTAGCATCTTTATCCAAATATAAAACAGAACACGCATAATTTAAAAAAATATTTTGGCGTTCTCTATCTCAATTCCCAATCCACAATCTGGTTACTCCAATCCTCTTTGAAAGGTGCCGATACACGAATATAATTGTCGGTGTAGCCTTCCATCATACCGTTTTTGTTGTGGTCTTCAAACAAGACTTTTCTTGTCTCACCTCTGTGCACCTCATTGAAGTATTGTTGTTTTTTGTATGAAAGGTTGCGCAATATCTTGTTACGTTCATGTCTGACGTGCATTGGGATGACTGGTGTGATTTCCAGTGCTTTCGTTCTTGCTCTTTCCGAATAGGTAAATACATGGAAATAAGTAACATCCAAACCGTGCAAGAAATCATAGGTTTCTTGGAAATAAGAATCTTCTTCTCCCGGAAAACCAACAATGACATCTACTCCAATCGCACAATCTGGCATGACGCGCTTGATATGCTCGACTCTTTCTTGATATAAGTCACGTTGATAACGACGACGCATCATTCCCAATATATGGTCACTTCCACTTTGCAAAGGCACATGGAAATGCGGCATGAAACGTTTGCTATTCGCAACAAAATCAATGATTTCGTCTGTCAATAAATTGGGCTCAATAGAAGAAATCCGGTAACGGTCAACTCCATCCAAATCGTCTAGAGCACTTATCAAATCCAAAAAAGATTCTTCTGATTTTTTATTTCCATCTGGACCTTTTCCGAAATCGCCCAAATTAATACCCGTCAATACGATTTCCTTGACATTACCATTCTCCGCCAGTTTTTTGGCGCTATCCAATACATTGGCAATACTGTCGCTACGGCTTTTGCCACGTGCTTGTGGAATAGTGCAAAACGTACAAGTGTAATCGCAACCGTCCTGGACTTTAAGGAAAGTTCGGGTACGGTCGTTGAGAGAATAAGCATTGTTGAAACCTGTAACTTCCGAAATCTCACAACTAGAAATCTTTGTGGAATCTCCTTTGGTTAATTCCTTAAGATGTTCTGTTATATTG
>QFOI01000788.1 GCA_003241175.1 Pseudopedobacter saltans | reverse complement strand
AGCTTTTGTGTAACATTTCCTCTTTCATCTACCTTCTGAATATTGCATATTGTTATTTCTGCCTGATTTTTCTCGGCAATGTTCAGCATCTCATCATACATCGTTTCTGAAACATAATCATCACTGTCCACAAAACCGATATACTTGCCCTTCGCACGGTCTATACCAAAATTTCGCGCATCACTTAATCCGCCATTTTCTTTTGTGTACGCAAAGATTTTTTGCGGATGCTCCTGCTGGAATTTTTCTATAATTTGTTGAGAATGATCTCTGCTTCCATCATTCACCACGATTATTTCAATGTCCTGCAAAGTCTGATTAACCAATGACAATAGACATTTCTCCAAGTATAACTCGACGTTATAAACGGGAACAATAACAGAAACTTTGGTTAGTGGATGCTGCATGAGTTAACTTCTGGTGAATCTCGAATTCAAAAAACCCTTTTTGGCTTCATCAAAATCCGACCGTGAGCAAGGGATGCAATTATCAATATTATCATCCTCACCAAAATACCACAGATTACTGAAAACCTCTCTTTTAAAAGCATACTTCTCGTCATTAATCAGCACATAAAAAGTTTCGTAGGATTTTTCCTTCGGGTGAGAACGCTGGATGTTGATGCCTTCTATAAGATACCAGATCATCTGAGCCAGCAACTGATGATTGAGCTGTGAATCAGAATAGATATTATAATTGAAAATCCCAACGGATTTCAGTTTTTCACTCAGCCCGATTTCCTTCATATAAGCACAGATTTCTCTTCTGTTCAGCCCATTAACCTGCGGATTCATAGAAAATGGCTCTCCAAAACTTTCAATAGCATCACAATTAATGGTAACCAAATCTGCTTTCCGGAAATAAGGCTCGGTTTTTTCTGTAGAATTCATCATTTCTGCCAGGCGGATAATATCAAACTGAACTTCTTTGATAAGCCTCACAGAATCCATTTCATTCAGATGTTTCTGATAGCCAAGGTGGTGGTAATTTTTTATAGAAAAATTTTTTGAGCCCAGTATCTTGCTGAGGAAATTAGACTCGTGAATCT
>QFOI01000787.1 GCA_003241175.1 Pseudopedobacter saltans | reverse complement strand
GAGAAAATCTCTTGGGTAATATCTTTCCAGTCTTGTTTTGTAAAGTTTTGAAGTTTAGAATTCGGTTGGAATTTTTCTTCCAGCGTTGGAGCAGAAAATCGGTTCCAAGGACAAACATCTTGGCATACATCGCAGCCGAACATCCAATCATCCATTTTATCTTTAAAGTAGTCAGGAATCTGCTCTTTCAGTTCAATAGTTGCGTATGAAATACATTTGGTTCCATCTATAATCTTATCAGAAATAATGGCTTGTGTTGGGCAGGATTCAATACACTTTCTGCAACTCCCGCAATGATCCGTCACAGGAAAATCCTCAGTAAGCTCCAAGTCACAGATAATCTCAGCCAGAAAATAGAATGACCCATTTTTTTTTGTAATGAGATTGGCATTCTAACCAACCCAGCCAATACCAGACTTTCTAGCCCACGCTTTTTCCAATACAGGCGCCGAATCTACAAACACCCTGAATGAAAACTCCCCTATTTCTTCCTACAATTCTGCCACAAGATTTCTGAGTTTATCTTTTATAACATTATGATAATCTTCACCATAAGCATATTTGGATAGTTTAAACGTATCTGCTTCAATTATTTTATCCGGAAAATAATTATAGCTTAATGAAATCACAGACTTCGAACCATCTACCAGCAACCTGGGATCGAGTCGCTTATCAAAATGATTTTCCATATACCTCATCTCGCCATGGTAATTTTTTTTCAGCCATCTCTCCAGATGGTTTGCTTCCTCTTCCAGGAAAGTTGCTTTGGAAATCCCACAAGACTGAAAACCAAAAGCAGAAGCTTTGGTTTTTATAAGTTGCGTATGTCTTTCTTTAGGATTCATTACGATTCGCAAAATTAAGACATTTAATTTTTAACAATTTTTAATTTTGGATATGATTTTAAACAAAATTATTAGTTAGCTTTGTTCTATAACTTAAAATTTAAAAGTAATGGCAATAGAAGATGTATTAAGAGCCGGCAATTATCACCTTATAGACGTACGTGAGCCGCTAGAACTAGAGATGGATGGGCATATAGAAGAAGCA
>QFOI01000138.1 GCA_003241175.1 Pseudopedobacter saltans | reverse complement strand
AAATACATATTGAATTGGCAAAACCAAAAGCAACAAAAAAAATATGTAAATTTTACAATTATTTTTACTAAAACAATATATTTTATTTGAACTCCAATTCATAAAAGCAAGAAAATCAATAAATAACTAAACTCTAAAAATTAATTTGCAAATTTTAAAACATTAACATCATATGGCTTATTCGCTAACAAATCTAAAGTTAGCATTTTTCCTTTATAAACAAATGTATATTTCCCATTATATGTGGCTTTTACCACTAATTTCGATAGCGCATTTTTTTCCCATTCGATATTCAGTTCAACATCTCCCCTAGCCTTAACACCATTGACAAAGCCTGATGGTAAGGAATCCGGTAATGCAGGCAATAATTCAATGTAGTCATTTTGGCTCTGAACTAACATCTCAACGATACCAGCAGCGCCACCAAAATTACCATCTATCTGAAAAGGAGGATGTGCATCCATCATATTGCGATAGATACCTCCTCGTTCTGGAAGGTCTTCTCTATCCGCAGGAGAAAGCAATAAATCAATCATTTTCAATGCATGATTTCCATCTTTCATTCTAGCCCAAACGTTCAGTTTCCATGCCGTACTCCAACCAGTACCACTATCACCACGCATTTTCATGGAAATTTTTGCCGCTTTCATCAAAGAACTATCCTTAAAAGTAATATCTGCACCCGGAAATACACCCCAAATATGTGAAATATGACGATGTTGATCTTTAGGATCGTCTACATCATCCATCCATTCTTGTAATTGACCATATTTTCCAATTTTATTTGGTGCAATTTGAAGTAACTGCGCTTTAACTAGATCTGTCAATTTCTGATCCTTCTTTCCCAAAATAGTTGAAGCAGAAATATAATTTCTAAACAAACTCCTTATCATCTGATGATCCATAGTAGGTCCAGCGACCAAGCCTCCATGTTCAGGTGAATTAGATGGACTACTAATAAAGAAACCAGTTTTCTCATCCTTTATTAAAAAAACACTATAGAATGTTGCGGCCTCCTTTATGGCCGGATACATTCTTTTCAAAAAAGAAGTATCTCTTGTAAAAAGAAAATGGTCCCATATCGCCTGACAAAGCCAAGCAGAACCTGTCACCCAAATGCCATGATTGGAAGCGTTAATGGGAGCTGTAGCTTTCCAAATATCCGTATTGTGATGCAAAACCCAACCATCCAAATTGTAATGTTCCTTTGCGACTATACTTCCCGTTTTTGTCAGATCTTGAATCATGTTGAACAATGGCGTTTCACAACTGGACAAATTCAAAGGATCGGCTGGCCAGTAGTTCATTTCCAAATTGATATTGGTTGTGTATTTACTGCCCCAAGAAGGATTAAGTTGATCGTTCCAGATACCTTGCAAATTAGCAGGAAGAGGTGAATTTTCTCGTGAAGAAGAAATCAATAAGTAACGACCATATTGTGCATACAATGCAATCAAATTAGGATCTTTAGAAACACTATATTGTAAAATGCGTTCGTCTGTTGGTAAATTGGAATTGGCGAAATCCTTTGCACTAAATCCAACAGAAAAACTTTTGTACAATTTCTGATAATCTTTAATATGGTCAGAAAGAATTGTTGCGTATGATTTACTCTTAATTTCACCCCAATATTGTTCGCATAACTTTACTGGATCACCCGATATATCATTGTAGGTTTTATAGTTAGTCGCGGCAACTAAATAGATGGTTGCTTCATCGGCATCTTGAACAAGTAAAGAATCTCCATCCAATTTGATTGAACCGCCCATTGTTTTGACATATAAGTTAGCAACGCCCCATAGTTTGCCATTCTTTACTTTCACAGTCATCTGAAGCACATTTCCATTCAATGCTTTTACATGGGTAGAATTATGAGGACTGTTTACAACAGTCGAAAAATTGATACTATTTTTTTTGTTGGCAGTAAAATGAGCAACTATAGTTTGATCCGGATTACTAGCAAAATAAGTTCTTTTGTATTGAACACCATTTTCTTTGAAAAAAACATTTGCCAATGATTGCTCAATATCTAAACTACGTTTATAATGAATTGTGTTCTTAATTGTTGGAAACCGAAAATAAACATCTCCGAAAGGTTGATAGTCCGCTTCATATTTGGGGAAATTGGGAACATCTTGATTTTGGATAGTGTATGACCATTCATTCCCTAAGGAAATGGTATCTTTATTATTTTCTACAGGAAAAAGAACAAACAACTTGCGTCCATCTTTTGTGCCATTAAAACCGCCTTTGTCATTCCAATTTATGACTTGGATATTGATTGAATTTTTTCCTTCCTTTAAAAATTTTGACGAAACTATATATTCTCTTTTTACAAGTTGACCTTTTGTTTCTCCAATAAGATGCCCATTGACATAAGTATAATCGTCATCTCTTATTTTCCCAAGATACAATTTCAAGTCTTTTCCCAATAAGGATTTAGGTAAATTGAATTCTACACGAAACCAAATTGCGCCATCCACGCCATCCAAACCTTCTCTTTCCCAACCATTAAGCATTGGAAGTTGGATCTCACTTTTGTACAGGTTAGTATCATTAATATATTGGACTGTGTCTTTTCTCACATGATTTAACCAAACTATACATTGTTCTCCATAATGTTCTTCATTGCTACGAACACCCATAAATTCCTTCTGCGCTAAATCTTCAGCTTCTTTTTGCTCCCCATTCGCCAACAACTCTCTTATTTTTGGTAGATATTTATAGGCGCCTTTTCTTGCATTATTGTTCGGTTCACCCGTCCATAATGTAGATTCATTAAGTTGTAAATGTTCCAATTGTGGATCTCCAAAAATCATCGCACCAAGTCGACCATTACCAATGGGCAAAGCATCTGTCCATTGTTTGGCTGGTTTGTCATACCAAAGAAGTCCATTTTGCGTTTGACTATTTGCATAAAAATTTAATACTATTAAAAACAATAGCAACAACCATTTAAGGTTCAATAGACCATATGCTTTTCTATTTAAGTATAGCATCGTTTTTTACATCATTATCTTTTACGACAACTTGCGAAACATTTCTAAAGTCGTTGAAACCAAAACTTATATTGGAAGTATTCTTTCCAGAAAGTTGAAGAAAGGTTTTAGTACCCTTTTTAGGTCGACAACCGTCTATAAATAAACCATCAATATTCATTGCGCTTACCCAAGGCTTTTCAACTGTGAATTTATCCAGTTTCAAATCCTTTAAATCAATATCCGAACTATTTTCTATTTTAACTAAAGAAGTTTTTGCACCCGAAACAAATACGTTATTCAAAGAAATATTTTTTGCATAGTGAATATCAAATCCACTCTCCGCATCCAAAAATATATTGGAAAAAGAAATATCTTCAATAGGCATTTCTTCCAAACCATTTATGAATGCTGCATCTTTAGTATTGGCTGTTACATTAGAAATGTGAATGTTTCTAAAAATAGGCGTACGTTCTGATACAGGCTCGATAGTCGATTTTGCATAACGCGTATCCAATACAAAAGCTTGCTGCTTGATGTTTCGCATAATGATATTGTCCACTCTGATATTCTCCACTATACCACCACGACCTCTAGTTGACTTAATGCGAAAACCACGATCCGTACCATCAAAAATACAATTGGAAATAGCAATATTTCTAACGCTGCCGGACATCTCACTACCAATCACTACACCACCATGACCAGAAAGCATCGTGCAATTTGTAATCACATAGTCTTCCGCCGGAGTTGCTTGTTTGCGTCCATCCTCATCCTTTCCCGATTTTATAGTTATGCAGTCATCACCAACACTGATATGACAATCTGAAATATGAACATAACTACAAGATTCCGGATTAATGCCATCCGTATTAGGAGAATGTGGATTGTTGATCGTAACAGAACGAACAGTTACATTTTTGCAAAACTCGGGATTGACCGTCCAAAAAGGAGAATTTTGAATTGTTATACCTTCTATTAACACATTTTCACAATACATTGGCTGGATAAATGGTGGGCGCAAAAAACCACGTTTTAACCATTTGGAGTCTGGTGGAGCTAATACATTTTTGTTGTTTTCGAAAAAAGTATTTTCCCATTTTGATTTTGGTTTTTTATCATCAAAACCTTCAGAATAATTCCACCATTTACGTCCATGTCCATCAATCAAACCTCTACCTGTAATCGTTATATTAGTTGCTTTATAAGCATAGAAAAAAGGAGAAAAATTGTTGACTGTCGTGCCTTCCCAGCGAGAAGGAACCATAGGGAGATAGTTATCAAAATCATCACTAAAATGTAGTTCCGCTCCCGCATCAATAAAAATCGTAATGTTACTTTCCAATTTTATTGGACCTGTCAAATATTTTCCTGCAGGAAAATATATCGTACCTCCACCCTTTTGAACAGCTTTTTGGATGATATTATCGATTGCATTTTTACCTACAAAAGTGCTATCATTGGGAACTCCATACTTGGTTACGTCATAGTACCCTTGAGCGGATACAATAGACGTAATCAAACATATAATTACAATATTTAAAAATCTTAACATAGTTTCTTATTTATTCAAAAAGCCAATCGATTTCTTTTGAAATTCCTTTTTCAGAAATACCAGCATCGTACTTGACAATTTCTTGATTGTCTTTTACAAAACCGAGAATCAAAGCCGCACCTTTGCTTAATTTCAATGTATTTTCTCCAGCGGGGAAACTATACACATGAACATTGACATTCGGAAAATCTTTTAAATACAATGCATTGGCAATAGCCGTTTCCGCTTGTCCGTAGTTATTGGCACTTGCATCTGTTTCTAACTCGGGAGCTTTACTAAACAAAGAATCTTTTTTATTGAAAAATCCCACTAAAATCTTGACCGGACTATCCGATTTAAAACGTATTGAAGTTCCGTTTTTAATTTGACTTTGATTGGATAATTGAAGACCTTTAACGCCTTTTAGTTCTTTTGCATAAGTTATGATATTCGCTGTCAAATCAGAGAAAGGGTTTGCATTACCGGAACCTATAGTGTACCAGTATTCTTTTTGGTTTAATAATTTTACATTTGTATTTTCCAACGCTACAACTTTTGCAATTGATGTACCACTGTTATTTTTAAGAGAATCAATAGCATTTTTAAAATGGTTCAACTCTGCCTCAAATGGAACAAGCACTTCTTTCCAAGTTTTGAATGTAGCATCCACACCTCTTATTGGAATTTTACGTTGCTTAGTTTGCATACTATTAGCATACAAATAAGTATTTTGTGTCAAGTCAACTAATTGTTTATAGTATGTAACACTTTTTTCCAAATAAGGAAGTGCAGCCTCTAAGTCCTTAATATTGTTAGAATACTTATATCGTAAAACCAATATGGCCGCCTCAGCCTTAGTAGCATAGTGTTTCGCCAGTGCTTGATAACAATACATATCATTACGAACTCTCTCAAATTCTTCTTTATCCTTTGTAATATGTGGCTGTGCCTTATCAACAAATGCAACTGCAGCATCTCCCTCTTCTACAACTTCTTTTATAATTTGTTTGGGGGTTTCTCCAATATGAGGTTGACCTTTCCAATCTTTTTCTGCATATTCAATAATTTTTTCACCTTCAGGACTTTCTGATTCATACAAAAGATCAAACAATCCGTACCGATAAGGGTTGATAAGTTGCGTCATCAACATCCCCAATGTCAAAGTCTGTCTATTACCGTCCGTAATACCAAAACGCCGTAATAGTTTAGGTGCTATTTCTCCTGACGCTTCGTAAGCCTTTAAGATATTTTCTCCTTGTTGTTGATTACAGCCAAACTTGGATGCCAATAATCCTCCCCAATATTTCACCTCATCATTTCGATTACGATTATCATTCCAAGCATAACGACTCCATTGTTTGTACCAAAGCCAATCACGATCTATCTGTAACAATCTTTTTCCATCGTCATTATCCGCACTATAAGGCCAATCCCAATAAGATGCTTGCGGATAAATATGGATACCATTTGCACCATAAATGCGGTGCATTCCTTGTACACTTTTTTGGATAAAGTCATCGGAAGCATATCTAAACGGTTCCAGATTTGCCAAAATGTGCACATTCTCGATTTGTACAGTTCCAATAGCACTAAGTGTACGATGTAACTCAGCCCAACTACCTCTTGGTTCGTACGTTGTTAACGCTTCCCCATTAAATTTTGCCATTGTGTATAAGTTTGGATACAATGGCATCGCAGCTTTCATAACAGATGGAGCATCTGTATCATGTGCACGCAAAATAATCGGAGGTACTTCGTCCGTTCCCAATTGGGCTAAACCATCCTTTACACCAGGAATAATAGTCTTAGTAAACCAATCAATATCATCTTGCCCGACACCTTCCATCGCTTCTCCCAAAGTAACACATAGTCCAACATGTGGATATTTTGCGACAAATGCAGCAATCGATTTTTGTGTATAGTCCGCTATTATTGGAATGATAGGACGATTTCTGTCTTGCGTAGTCAGGTTATGTTTTTCTGCGAATGGTTTGGGTATAAGAATATTATAAAAAGCTTGAATAATCCAAATACCTCTTCTGTCCGCTTCTTCTGTCAGAAACTTAAATATTTCTTCATTCTTTGCGAAAGTAGTATCATCAACTTCTAAAGCATAAGGATAATCCTTTAGTTTAACTAAAGATGAAAATGGATGACCATTCCAAAGAAATAGCGCATTCATACGGTTTTCAGCAAGTGAATCCAACACTTTTGTCCAAAGACCTTTATCATAAAACCAAGGAAAAGTTTGCTCTGTATATGGATACTCATAAACATCTCTTCCAGGTAAATATGTTGCTTTTTGTAAACCAATACAAGCTGCTCTCATTACCATTTTTGGATGGTCGGCAAAAGAGATATTGGAAGGAAGTTTTTTGTTTAATTTAAGACTATCAATAATGGCCAAACTTCCGTAAAAAATACCGGAAGTATCCACACCATTAATAAGGTAAATATTTTCTCTATTCTTAATAGCAAAACCTTCTTTATGAGTGGTTGTATCAAGGCTTAAGTTGTACTTTTCTTTTGTAGTATTGGACAACTTAGTACCTTGAGCAGCTAATACTATAGCAATGTTTTTCTTGCTTAGTTTGTTACCTTCAACAAGAATCGTTGGTTTGTATCCATAACTAATCAATTCTTTAGATAATAGTTCGGATGCGAATTTAATTCTAGAATGAGCATTGACTGGAATCACAATAGAAACATCTGAATTTCCTTTTCGACCATTGGTTTGTCCGAAAATATTCGAATAAACAAATAGCACTATTGAAAAAACAAAAATGAATCGTATTGTAGATTTAGAAAACATAAACTAACGCTTTGGTGATTAATAACAACTTATTTAAACAATAGAGTTGTGTACAGAAATGTATTCTTCCAAACGAATTATACTCTCATCTATTGGCAAATCATTCCAATGATCATGTATGACAAGGGCGGCACCGATGGAAGTTGATTGTGGAACTTCAGCCGCAAATATTTTTTTTTCTTTCAATAGATAGGCGACCGCTTTCATAAATACAACATTATGTCCAAAGTCACCATCTATAAAAATCTGTTTAATTTCGTTATTGGGATCCGCAGATTTAACTGAATTAATTTGCACATTTACTAATTCAAATATCAATTGAAAATAGGCCTGTTTGTAATCAGAAAAATGATTTAATTCAATGGAAGAAAAAGGAAATTTTTCCAACAAAAAATCATCTTTTGAATTATAGTTTATATCCAAAGGTTTTACAGTAGAAAACAAAGTCAAATCGAAATCCAAAGATTGAATATGTTCTTTATGCGTTTGGTAAAAAGCTAGAATTCTATTTAATTCTTTTTCATAAACGTTACCTAAAAAAACGCGCGACGCTTTTACTGGTTTGCCTAAATAATTCATATAACAAAGGCCACCAGTTTTCAGTTCTTCCTGCGTTAGAGGATTATTATTAAAAGGATTTAAGGTTATACTCCAAGTACCTGTAGATATAAGTAGAAAAGGATCTTTTATCGATTTCAAATAAGGAACTAATGCAGCAGAACTATCATGTATGCCAATTCCAACCAGTAAAGAAGCACCATCAAATTTAACTTCCTCAACTGTATCATTTGCCACTACTGGTGCCAATTTGGAATCAATTCCTAAAGGTTTCAACCAATCGTGAAAATTATTCTTTCCAAAATCCCACAAACTCGTATGACAACCAATGCTCGTAATATCAGAGTACTTTTTTCCTGTTAATAGGAAACTAAAATACTGTGGGAAATGCAATGACGTTATAGTCTTAGCAAAAATTTCCTTTCGTTGATGATAGATTCGAAATAGTTGGAGTCCAGAATTAAGATTACCTTGAATCGGGCAGCAAGTTTCTAGTTCTAATTGTTTTTGTTCATTTTCATTGTAGAACAT
>QFOI01000137.1 GCA_003241175.1 Pseudopedobacter saltans | reverse complement strand
ATTCTGTTAAGTCAACAGAAGAAATTGCACAGTTGAGTGAACAAGCAAGAGAGGCTTACAAATATTCAGAAGCCGCATTGGTAAAAACCCCTTATTTGATATTGGGAATTCTGATATTGATCGTTGCGATTATTTTTTATTTTACCAAATTACCAGACATTACAGATCAGGAAGAAAAAGCAAAAGATGGATTTTTTCATGCTTTACGACATAAAAATGTTCGTTCGGCTGTCATTGCACAATTTTTTTATGTAGGAGCGCAGACTTGCATATTGAGTTTTTTGGTTTTGTTCGCAACGGAAGTGGCAGGTATTGCCTCCTCCAAAGCTGCAACCTACTCTGGATTTGCCGGACTGGCTTTTTTATTGGGAAGGTTTATTGGTACATTTCTGATGCGTTATGTCAAAGCGCCAGTTTTGATGATTGTATTTGCTTTATTAGCAGTTGCACTTAATCTGTATGTCATTTTTGGGGTGGGTGTAAGCACGCTTTATGCATTGGTTGGTATTGCTTTTTGTATGTCAATCATGTATCCGACCATTTTTGCTATTGGTATTCAAGGTTTAGGGGCAGATACCAAATCGGCTTCGAGTCTGATTGTAATGTCTATTGTGGGAGGTGCCATATTGCCACCGCTTCTGGGCAAAATTTCCGATTATACGGGCCATTTGCAGTTTGGTTATTTTATACCGTTGATATCTTTCGTTGTGGTGCTTTTCTTTGCCATAATGAATAAAAATATTCACATAGAAGAAAGTGAGAATCTAAAAGGAGGACATTGATATGCCAATAAAATATTTTGCATTGGATCTGCAAGATGATCCAGATCTAATAAAGGAGTACGAGGAATACCACCAAAATATCTGGCCGGAAATCAGGCAAAGTATTGTCGGCGCAGGAATAACGGATATGGAAATATATAGAACTGGCAATCGCCTTTTCATGGTGATGGAGACTTCCAATGACTTTGATGGAGAGGCAAAAGCCAAGTCTGATGCGGAAAATCCAAAAGTGCAAGAGTGGGAAAACCTCATGTGGAAATTTCAAAAACCGTTACCTTGGGCGAAAGAAGGCGAGAAGTGGTTGCCTTTGGACCGAATATTCAAACTATAAAAATCACAATTGATAAAATAAAGCAATGAGTAATTTAAGTGGAAAAAAAGCAATTGTAACAGGTGCCGGAAGCGGTATTGGTAGAGCTGTCGCTTTGGTTTTGGCAAAAGCAGGTGCCGAAGTTTTTGTGGCCGATTACAACAAGTTGGCTGCGGATGTAGTGGTGGACGAAATTGCCGAAAACGGGAATAAGGCGATTGCTGTGCAGGTGGACGTCAGTAATCAACAGCAGGTGGTCGATGCCTTCAACGAGATCGGAGTTATTGACATTCTAGTAAATAGTGCAGGAGTTTCGCATATTGGACAAGCGACCAATACACCAGAAGCTGATTTTGATCGCGTGTATAGTGTCAATGTTAAAGGTGTTTATAATTCTTTGTTTGCCGGGATTCCATTGTTGAAACGCAATGGTGGTGGAGTTGTTATCAATATGGCATCTATTGCTTCGCATGTGGGATTGGCTGATCGTTTTGCCTATTCTATGAGCAAAGGTGCTGTTTTTGCTATGACGATGTCTGTTGCCAAAGATTATATCAAAGACAACATCCGTTGTAACTCCGTTTCTCCTGCACGTGTTCATACGCCTTTTGTGGATGGATTTTTGGCTAAAAATTATCCGGGACAAGAAGCGGAAATGTTTGAAAAATTATCAGCAACGCAACCTATTGGTCGTATGGCAAAACCGGAAGAAATTGCCAACCTGATCAAATATCTCGTTTCGGACGAAGCTTCTTTCATTACTGGAACGGATTATCCTATTGATGGCGGTTTTTTAAAACTCAATAGTTAACGAACAATCCATCGAAGTATGTTTAGGAAAAAAATTTGGTTATTCGTTTTTCTTTCTAGTTTTCTTACGAGTGCATTGCGTGCACAGGAATCCAATGGCGAAAAGAAAATGTGGGCAAAATCATTTTTGAATGAAAAAGCACCTGCGTTGACGGTGGAGAGCTGGATTACCCAAAAACCAGAAACAAAGGGCAAGTTTGTTCTTGTTGATTTCTGGGCTACATGGTGTCCTCCGTGCCGTAAATTCATTCCAATATTGAACAACATTAGCGAGAAACATAAGGAAGACTTGGTTGTAATCGGAATTACGGATGAAACTGCTGCAAAAGTGGAATCTATGCAAGGCATAAAAGGTATATACTATGAAGCCACTGACTCCAAAAAAACGATGTCAAAGGTTCTTCAAGTATCTGGAATTCCTCATGTTATATTGATCGATCCAAAAGGAATTGTGAGATGGGAAGGCTTTCCATTGTTGTCGGGACATGAATTAACCGATGAGGTAGTGAGCAAATTGATCGAGAAATATAAGTAGGAAATATGCAGTTTGACACAGAAAAGAAAACATTTGTGTTGGAACAAAACGGTGTGGAATATTTATATACGAAAGAATAAAATATTAAAATTTAAGAAAATGAAACTTATACGTTACGGTCAGTTGGGAAAAGAAAAAACTGGAATTCTTATCGATGATATACGATATGATACTTCATCTTTTGGAGAAGACTATAACGAACAGTTTTTTGAAAGTGATGGTTTGGCTAGATTGGAAAAATTTGTAAAAGAAAATGAAGGAAAACTTCCAATAGTGAGTAATGACGAGCGTTTGGGTAGTTGTATTGCTCGTCCTTCCAAAATAGTTTGTATTGGTTTGAACTATGCATTGCATGCAAAAGAAACCAATGCTCCGATTCCCGAAGAACCAATTATTTTCTTCAAATCGACCACGGCACTTTGCGGACCAAATGATGATGTTGTCATTCCTAAAAACTCTAAAAAGACGGATTGGGAAGTAGAACTTGTTGTAGTGATAGGAAAAAGGACTTCTTATATCGAGGAAAAAGACGCGTTGGACTATGTTGCTGGGTACGCTTTACATAATGACTATAGTGAAAGAGAGTTTCAGATAGAGCGAGGTGGTCAATGGGTTAAAGGAAAGAGCTGTGATACTTTTGCACCATTGGGCCCATTCCTAGCTACAAAAGATGAAATTCCAGATCCTAACAATCTAAACCTTTGGTTGAAATTGAACGGAAAAACAGTTCAGAACAGTACGACTTCTGATTTTATATTCAACGTGCAGCAAGTCGTTAGTTATTTGAGCCAGTTTATGACTTTGCTTCCTGGCGACATTATTTCAACTGGAACACCAAGCGGTGTAGGTTTGGGTATGAATCCACAAGTTTACCTAGTGCCTGGAGATATCGTAGAATTGGGAATTGAGGGCCTCGGAACTTCCTCTCAAAAAGCGATAGCTTATCAATAGCCAGTAGTCGGTGTTCTGTGGTCGGTATAAAGTATAAATGATGAGTGACAAAGTTTTGAAATTTGAGGACTTGCAAGTTTGGAAAAAAGCACAAGATTTTACTTGTGATGTTTATGCAAATTTTTCTCAACTAAAAGACCTTTTCCTTCAAAGATCAGATATGTAGAGCAAGTATTTCCATTTCGAGGCCGAAGGTTTTGAAAGAAGGTCAAGTAAGGAGTTTTTGAGATTTCTTGAAATATCAAAGACCTCAACGAACGAAGTTAGATCGCTTTTGTACTTGTCGGTAAGACTAGGTTTTATTTCAGAAAATAATCAATTAGCATTAATGAACCAAGTGGAAACTATAGGAAAAATGTTGTACGCACTCATGAAATCAATAAGAGAAAAAAATAATTTATAGTAAATGGATTTAGTACCGATCACCGAAGACTCAATACTGATAACTAATCGGATCGATAGCCACCAACATTTCTGGTTGTTTGACGAGCAACGAGATCAATGGATTACGGAAGATATGTCTGTTATCCGAAAAGATTTTCTGCCTGAAGATCTTGCTCCTATATTGGACGTAAATCAGATAGGTGGCTGTGTTGCAGTGCAAGCAGTGGAGGATTTATCGGATAATGATTTTTTGTTGGAGTTGGCAAGGGAAAATGATTTTATAAAAGGAATCGTCGGTTGGCTGGATTTTACTTCTACGTCTATTGAGAAAGAGTTGGAGTATTATAGTCGGTTCTCCATCATAAAAGGTTGGCGTTATGTTTTGCAAGGTAATCCTCAAAGAGATATGATGTTAACAGACAATTTTCGCAGTAATATTGGACTATTGACAAGATACAACTATACTTATGATTTGTTGTTATTTCCCGACCAATTGGGTTATGCAGCTCAACTAGTAGAATCCTTTCCTAAACAAAAATTTGTATTGGACCATATTGGAAAACCGGATTTGAAGAACGGAGATTTTGAGAATTGGGCAAATGGAATTAAAGCATTAGCCAAACATGAAAATGTATTTTGCAAGGTTTCAGGCATGGTAACGGAAGCGGACTGGTCAGAATGGGAAAAAGCCGATTACAAATCGGTTTTGGATGTGGTTACAGCTGCTTTTGGTATGGATAGGTTGATGTTTGGTTCGGATTGGCCGGTATGCCAATTGGCGGCTTCTTACTATGATATGAAAACTATAGTTGAAGACTATTTTTCGAAATTTTCTCAGCAGGAAAAAGAGAATTTTTTTGGAGGAAATGCCATTCGTTTTTATAATTTATAAATAGAAAAAGTAAAATCATGGATTTAGGATTAAAAGATAAAATAATTATAGTTACGGGAGGCGCCAAAGGGATTGGAGCCGGGATTGTGCAATCCATAACAGAGGAGGGAGTATTCCCAATTATAGTTGGTAGGAGTGAAGAGGATAATGTGTCTTTTTTGCAAACTTTACCCCAAGGTGACCAAATAGTTGCTGAACTCTCGGATCCTTCAACGAGTGAACAAGTCATCAATACTGTATTGGAAAGATATGGTCGTATCGACGGGATAATCAACAATGCCGGGCATAATGATGGCGTAGGATTGGAACACGGTACTTATGAAGGATTTATAGAATCCTATCATAAAAATGTAGTACACTATTATTTGTTGGTACACTATGCTTTACCAGCATTGAAAGAATCAAAAGGTAGTATTGTAAACATTTCTTCTAAGACGGCAGAAACCGGACAGGGAAATACCTCCGGGTATGCTGCAGCCAACGGTGCGCGTAATGCGCTCACAAGGGAATGGGCAGTAGAACTATTAAAATACGGTATCAGAGTCAATGCAGTGATTGTTGCAGAATGTATGACGCCTCAATATGAAAAATGGATTCAAACATTGTCTAACCCTGAAGAAAAGTTGGCATCCATAACAAAAAATATTCCATTGGGACAGCGTATGACATCCAGTAAAGAAATAGGGGATATGGTGACCTTTTTGTTGTCGGATCGGTCGAGTCATACGACTGGTCAGTTGATACACGTTGATGGCGGTTATGTTCATTTGGATAGGGCATTAGCCAATGCTGATTGATAATATATGTACTTTTAATATAATACGTTAAAAGGAAACAAAAAGACACCTGAATTTATTTTAGGTGTCTTTTTTTTTTAAATAAAATCATCGTATTGCAAAATTCCTTTCTTTTGCTACCGAATTCCTATTGAAAAATGCAAGCCTCAAACTATGCAACTTTTTTCTTTTTTCGCGTCTTTACATTTGGGCAATGAATAACTAATAATATGTTAATTCGTTATTTGACTATTAATTTAGTTATATTTTTATTTCTTAAACTGATTTTCCGATGAGACTGGCAAAACTGTGCTATTGCTTATTTTTTTCTGTTTTGTTATTGATGGCGATGCCATTATTATCAAAAGCCCAATACAAAGTAAAAGGGCATTTGCAAGATAGTATTTCAGGCGGTATGTCCAACGCCGTTGTTGCTGCGTTAAGAGCAAAGGATTCCATCATGGTCAAGTTTACGCGTTCGGATAAGGATGGAAACTTTAATCTCAACTTAAAGGATTCGGGCAAATATGTTTTTTTGATAACCTATCCTAATTATGGAGATCTGGTATTGGAACAAGTCATAGACCAACCGACACATGATTTTGGAAATGAAAATATGATTACAAAAGCCAAGTTGTTAGAAGGTGTAATAGTTAAGCAAACCGTTGCTGCGGTGAGGATGAGAGGAGATACAACAGAATTTGTGGCGGATAGTTTTCGTGTACAACCCAATGCTACAGTGGAAGATTTGCTGAAAAAATTTCCGGGCATACAAGTGGATAAGAATGGAAATATCAAAGCTCAAGGGCAAACGGTTAAAAAGGTTTTGGTGGATGGTGAGGAGTTTTTCGGTGACGATCCTACATTGGTAACGAAAAATTTGCGGGCGGACATGGTGGACAAGGTACAACTATATGACAAAGGGAGTGAGCAGGCTGCCTTTACAGGAATCGATGATGGCCAGAAGGAAAAAACACTCAATATCAAACTCAAAGAAGATAAAAAGAAAGGCCTTTTCGGAAAATTGGTTGCGGGTGGTGGTACAAAAGGATTTCACGAAAGCTCCGCTATGGTCAACAAATTTCAGAAAAAGGAAAAAATAGCGGCATTTGGGATTGTTTCCAATACTGGAAAAATAGGATTGAACTGGCAGGAAAACGATCAATTTTCCCCTTCAAGTATGACGACAATGTTAGGAGACGATGGCAATGTTCAAAGTTTTACGATTATGGGTAATGATGATAGTTGGAGTGGACAATATGATGGTAGAGGTATTCCGTTAGGACAAACTGCTGGCTTACACTACAATAATAAATGGAACGACAGTAAACAATCGTTAAATGCCAACTACAAAATGGCACAGCTGTTTGTCAATGGTAATACGTTCTCCACGACACAGATGAATCTGCCTTCCACGGTTCAATACAGTACTTCCAAAAGTGATTTCAAAAACAGATCGATGCGTAACAAACTGGATGGTGCATTTGATATGGATATTGATTCTACACTTTCCGCTAGTGTTCGTAGTTCGGGTCAGTTAAAGCATACGGAAACGAATGAACATTATTTGGATACTACTTTTCGTAGTAATTACGCATTGCTGAATAGTAGTGACCGTACACTTAAAAACAATAGTGACAACAATACATTTTCAGCTTCGGTTCTATTAAGAAAAAAGTTTAAGAAAAAAGGGAGGACTTTGTCGGTATTATTTATGGAAGATCTTTCCAATATCAATTCCAGTGGTTCGCTCTATTCCCGAAACAAGACTTATGACAGTGCAACACAACAGGTCACAAAAGATACAATTACGGATCAGCTAAAGTTAAACACTATAAGAAACAATAATTTGAATTTACGATTTGTGTATACGGAACCTTTATCAAAAGTGTCTTCTTTGTTTTTTAACTATGGATTGATTATTAACAATAGTCATTCCAACAAAAGGTCATTAAACAAAGGGGATGATGGTGACTATACCAAACTGGATTCAACATATAGTAACGAATATCAATATGATCAAACGACACATAAAGCAGGACTAGGTTACAACTTTTCCCAAAAGAAAATCAAATTTAATGTAGGAGCCAACATTATGGTGATACACTATAACCAAAAGAATGAATATACAGGCGTCGAACGAGGGCGAAGTTTTATAAATTGGAATCCCAATGCTAGATTTACCTATAGCTTTACACAACAACGTAATTTCAGGTTTTACTATAGTGGTAATACGTATCAGCCAAGCATAGATCAAATGCAACCACTGCCGAACAACAATGATAACTTCAATGTCTATATTGGAAATGCGAATCTGAAACCTTCTTTTTCAAATAGTTTCACTTTGAGTTATGGTGACTATAAAGTATTAACATCTAGTGGTTTCAATGTATGGATCAATGGAGGAAATACGCAAAACCAGATTACAACAAATGTAATGACAGATTCGACAGGTAAAAATACTTACCAATATGTCAACGTCAATGGTAATGGTCGCTTGAATGTGTACACAGATATTTACTTTAAGTCTAAAAAATGGGATTTAAACTATGGACTGTCACCAGAAATTAGTTGGAATAGAAATGTTAATTTTTCCAATAGTGATCGAAATGTTTCTAATGCATATTCTTATAATCTCGGCTTATATTTGAGTAAATACAAGGATAGTGCCTATGAAGTATCATTGAATGTAACTCCCAATTATAATGTCAATAAAGCTAGTTTACAGCCGGAACTCAACAACAATTTTTGGGGTTTAAATGCAAGCCCAAGTGTGACTTTCTTTGTTCCGAAAAAGTTTGAATTACATGCGGACTTGGATTATATGTATCAAGACAAAACTCCAACATTCAGCAGGATTAGTAGGGCTTTGGTAAATGCTTATATTGGAAGAAAGTTTTTACCTGGAGATAAATTGATGATCAAAATTTCCGGTTTTGATTTGTTCAACAAGAATATTGGTCAAAATCGACAAATGAATAACAACACTA
>QFOI01000136.1 GCA_003241175.1 Pseudopedobacter saltans | reverse complement strand
GCCATTATACACGGCTACATTTCTCTATATCCTTACCACAGGTCTGGGCTATGTCGCTTTAATGGTAGCTGGGGTTTGGATGAGCCGTTTGCTTCGTACCAATTTGATGGATGATGTTTTCAATAACGAAAACGAGAGCTTTCAGCAGGAAATCAAGCTGATAGAAAATGAATATTCTGTCAATCTAACCACCAAGTTTTATTACAAGGGAAAATGGAACAATGGCTGGATCAACATCGTCAATCCTTTTCGAGCCTCAATTGTGTTGGGTACTCCGGGTTCCGGTAAATCCTATGCTATCGTAAATAATTACATCAAACAGCAGATAGAGAAAGGCTTCTCGATGTACATCTACGATTTCAAGTTTGACGACCTTTCCACGATTGCCTATAACCATTTGCTGAAACACAGGGATAAGTACAATGTCCAGCCAAAATTCTATGTGATCAACTTTGACGATCCACGTAAGAGCCACCGTTGCAATCCGTTAAACCCCGACTTTATGACGGACATTTCAGATGCTTACGAAGCGGCTTATACCATAATGCTGAACCTCAATCGAAGCTGGATACAGAAGCAAGGGGATTTTTTCGTGGAAAGCCCAATTATCCTATTGGCTGCCATTATTTGGTATTTGAAAATCTATGATAACGGTAAGTATTGCACATTCCCGCACGCCATCGAACTATTGAACAAAAAGTATTCGGACGTGTTTACCATCCTGACTTCTTACCCCGATCTGGAAAACTATTTATCGCCCTTTATGGATGCCTGGCAAGGCGGAGCACAGGACCAATTGCAGGGACAGATTGCATCGGCAAAAATACCATTGTCAAGAATGATTAGCCCGCAGTTGTATTGGGTAATGACGGGCGATGATTTTACACTTGACATCAACAACCCGAAAGAGCCTAAAATTTTGTGCGTGGGCAATAATCCCGACCGACAGAATATTTATTCCGCAGCATTGGGACTATACAACTCAAGAATTGTAAAACTCATCAATAAAAAAGGACAATTAAAGAGTTCGGTAATCATAGATGAGCTGCCCACGATTTATTTCAGAGGTCTGGATAACCTCATTGCAACAGCCCGTAGCAATAAAGTAGCTGTCTGTTTAGGCTTTCAGGATTACTCCCAGTTGATAAGGGATTATGGCGACAAGGAAGCCAAAGTTATCCAAAATACTGTTGGTAATATTTTCAGTGGTCAGGTTGTCGGAGAAACGGCAAAAAATCTTTCAGAACGTTTCGGGAAAGTATTGCAGAAACGCCAGAGTGTGACGATTAACCGTAACGATAAATCTACTTCTATCTCCACACAGTTAGACAGCCTTATTCCGGCTTCTAAAATTTCAACGCTTACACAGGGGATGTTCGTAGGATCTGTGTCGGACAACTTTGACGAGCGCATCGAGCAAAAAATATTTCACGCTGAAATTGTGGTGGATAATGATAAGGTAGCTGCCGAAACCAAAGCCTATCAGAAGATACCGCAGATTCTATCCTTTGTAGATGAACAGGGTGTAGATAACATGAAGCTGGAAATAGAAAACAATTACCGCCAGATCAAATCAGATATAGTTCAGGTTATTGAAAGTGAAATGGAGCGTATCAAGAACGACCCTGATTTAAGGCATCTTCTTATTATTCATTAAAATGCTTACAATAGTTAAGTATTAACAAATTATAATAAAATTAAAAAATATGGTCATTTTCCCTAAATTATAAATACCCAATTCTATAGTTAAGGATAAATGCCTAACTTTGCTTAGAATGAAGTTTCTAGTCTATATATTCAGTCTCTATATTTTGGCACTATCCGTAATGCCATGTAGTGACACATATTATGGACACAGCCGTGACAAATCTGACGCAGCATATTCTCAATCTCATAGTAAGGCCGACAAAAATGATACATGTACCCCTTTTTGCACCTGTTCCTGCTGTGGCACTTCGGTAAACCCGGAAATAGAACCTATCCAAATCTGTTTTGAAAAAATACCTCCTGTTTCCGTAGTGAAATTTTCACTTAGGAACATTAATGTTTTCTCCAACTACCACGGTAATATCTGGCAGCCGCCCAAGATGAATGCCTAATAATTTATAGTTAAGCGTGTTGCTGTCTACATCCGCCTGGAATGTATAGGCATATCCTGTAATGGATGCTTGCAGCCCATGGCTGTTTACCCGTAAGCCGGTTTCCTGTTTTTTATTACGTATTCAAGAAAAAATAATGCTGGATAAAATTATTCGGTTCAGTATCCGTAACAAGATCGTTATCGGTGTACTGACCCTGCTTTTGGTAATCTGGGGCGGCTGGAGTGCCTCCAAGTTACCCATTGATGCCGTACCTGACATCACGAACAATCAGGTACAGATTATAACCGTTTGCCCAACGCTGGCAGGACAGGAAGTGGAAAGGCTCGTTACTTTCCCGATCGAACAAAGCATAGCCAATGTTCCTGGACTCGAAGATACACGAAGTATCTCCCGCTTCGGCCTTTCTGTCATTACCGCGTCTTTCAAGGAAAACGTGGACATATATTTTGCCCGCCAACTGATCAGTGAACAATTAAAGTCGGCAGTGGAGGAGATTCCTAAAGGCATCGGCACACCGGGACTGGCACCAGTAAGCACAGGCCTTGGTGAGGTCTACCAGTACATCCTCCATCCGAAAAAAGGAAGCGAATCCAAATATACTTCCATGGAACTGCGCACCATGCAGGACTGGATCGTGCGCAGGCAGCTTGTCGGGACTCCCGGTGTCGCCGAGATCAACAGCTTCGGTGGGGAGCTGAAACAATATGAGGTTGCCGTCAACCCGGACCGACTGAAAGCCATGGATGTCAGCCTGACGGATATTTTCAATGCGCTGGAAACAAACAACCAGAATACGGGCGGTGCCTATATAGAGAAAAATCCGAGTGCGTACTTTATCCGTGGCATAGGGTTGGTGGACTCGCTGGATGACATCCGCAATATTGTCGTCCGCAGTACCCCATCTTCTGTTCCGCTACTGATAAAAGACATTGCCGATGTCCGCCTTGGCTCTGCCATACGCTATGGTGCCATGACCTATGATGGCAAAGTGGATGCAGTGGGCGGTATCATCATGATGCTGAAAGGGGCTAACAGCAATGAAGTGGTGAAGGCGGTCAAGGAAAAAGTGGCGACCATTCAAAAGACCCTTCCCGAAGATGTCACTATTGAGCCCTATCTCGACCGTACAAACCTTGTCAGCAAGGCAATTAGCACAGTGGAACGCAATCTTACGGAGGGCGCGCTGATTGTCATATTCGTACTGGTACTGTTCCTGGGGAACTTACGTGCCGGACTGATCGTAGCCTCAGCCATTCCCTTGTCCCTGTTGTTTGCCCTGGGCATGATGAACATTTTTGGCGTCAGCGCCAATCTGATGAGCATGGGGGCGATAGACTTTGGATTGATAGTGGATGGTGCCGTTATCATAGTGGAAGCCACGTTGCACCATCTGGGCCTGGGCAAGACAAAGCGTGTGCTTACACAGGGGCAAATGGACGAGGAAGTCTATAATGCCGCATCCAAAATACGGGACAGTTCCACTTTCGGGGAGATCATTATCATGATCGTGTATATTCCGATATTGGTATTGACTGGCGTGGAAGGGAAAATGTTTTCCCCTATGGCCAAGACCGTCACTTTCGCCATTATGGGCGCATTTCTGCTTTCTCTTACCTATATCCCCATGATGAGCGCCCTTTGCCTGAACAAAACCATACAGCCCAAACTGACACTTTCCGACAGGATGGTTGCCAGGCTACAACGCCTGTACCTGCCCCTCTTGAAAGGTGCCATCAAGGCCAAGTACTGGGTCGTCGGGATTACCTTGGCCATATTTGGAATATGCGTCTGGATGTTTGGAAAAATGGGCGGTGAATTTATCCCGCAGCTGCAGGAAGGGGATTATGCCTTTAACTGTATTTTGCCGCAGGGAACCTCCCTGTCCCAGAGCATGGAAACCTCCATGCAGGCATCGAGGATCATCAAGCAGTTTGATGAGGTAAAAATGGTGGTGGGCAAGACCGGATCGGCCGAGGTACCAACGGATCCCATGCCACCGGAAGCAACAGATCTCATCATCATGCTCCGTCCCGTGGAAGAATGGAAAGTAAAAAAAACGTATCAGGAACTGGCACAGGAGATACTGAAAAAACTGGAAGTGATTCCAGGTGTCTATTTTGAGGCCAACCAGCCCATACAAATGCGTTTTAACGAACTCATGACCGGTGTGCGGCAGGACGTGGCCGTCAAGATATTCGGGGAAGACCTTGATTCCCTGATATATTACGGGGACAAGGTCGGCGACGTGGTCAAGGAGGTACAGGGAGCATCTAACCCACAGGTAGAAAAAGTGGGCGGATTGCCACAGATCAACGTCGTGTACAACCGTGCTCAGATGGCTTCCTACGGATTATCCGTCGAGACGCTGAACGATGTGCTGAGTACGGCATTTGCAGGTAAGGCCGCCGGACAGGTGTTTGAAAACGAACGCCGTTTTGACCTGGTCGTCCGTCTGGACAGTTCTTACCGGAAGGATATTGAAAATGTGCGTAACCTGATGGTTCCACTGCCTTCCGGCATTGAAATCCCGATAAACCAGGTCGCAGACATCAACTATAAGGTTGGGCCTGCCCAGATCAGCCGGGAGAATGGAAAGCGAAGAATCGTCGTCGGCTTCAACGTTGTGGGACGGGATGTCCAAAATGTGGTGAAGGAAATACAGGCAAAACTGGACCAGAAAGTCAAGCTTCCGGTCGGTTACTACTATACGTATGGTGGGCAATTTGAAAACCTGCAGGCAGCCAGCAAGACGCTGATGGTTGCCGTGCCTATTGCCCTTTTATTGATATTGGCACTGTTGTATTTCACCTTCCGCTCCATGAAGGAGTCCCTGTTGATCTTTACGGCCATTCCGATGAGCGCCATAGGCGGGGTCCTTGCACTGTACCTCAGGGGCATGCCGTTCAGCATCAGTGCCGGTGTGGGTTTCATAGCCCTGTTTGGTGTGGCGGTGCTCAATGGCATGGTGTTGATAGGAACATTTAACAACCTCGCCAAGGAGGGCATGAATAACATCCGGGAACGGGTGATTGAAGGCTCTGTGACGCGGCTGCGCCCCGTACTGATGACGGCAACCGTAGCATCCCTTGGATTCCTGCCGATGGCATTGAGTACCCGTATTGGTGCCGAGGTACAACGGCCGCTGGCCACCGTCGTTATCGGGGGACTGCTTTCTGCAACCTTCCTCACGCTGTTTGTCCTGCCGTTGCTGTATATCATTTTCCAACAAAAAAAGATAAAAATGAAAAGTGCACCCATCGCCGGGTTGTTTATATTCCTGGCGGTATCTTTCTCCGCCAGTGCACAACAGACTGGTCCGTCCGTTAATATTGAAAGGGCGATAGAACTGGCCGTCAACAACAATAAGAACCTGCAGGCCTCCCGCTTGCAGGTGGAAGCGGCAGCGCAGCTGAAAAAAACTGCGGGGGAACTGCCCAAGGCAGGATTTACCGCACAGTTGGGGCAATACAACAGCAACCGCTTTGACCAGTCTTTCCAGATATCACAGACGATACCTTTTCCAACGCTTTTTGGTGCGAGGAAGGAATTGGTCAACGCGCAGATAGAAGGCAGCCGTAACCAATCGGCCCTTACACTGCTGGAACTCAAACAGCAGGTGCGCTCTTATTTCTACCAGATCCAGTACTTGCAGCACAACAGGATGGAACTGGCGGGGATGGACAGCCTTTATGAGGCATTTATCAACATTGCCAAAGTGCGTTTTAAGGCCGGAGACACTAAAAAAGTAGATATCAGCACCGCTGAGGCCAAGAAGGGACAGGTCGTTTTGTTGATGGCACAGAACGAGGTGCTGATTCAAGCGGCCTACCAAAATCTGTATGCACTGACGGGCAGTGAGGATTTGTTCCGGGTAGAAGATGCGCCGGAGTATTCCCCGTTGCAGGTGAGTGGGCTGATGGACAGTTCCGCTATCGCAGATCACCCTTCCGTCAAGGCACTTTATAACGAGGCGCTTCTGGCAGAAAAGAGCCGGAAGGTGGAAAAAGCACAGGGATTGCCTGATTTTACCCTTGGGTACACGAACCAGTCGCTTATCGGAATGCAGACGGTAGACAACCAGGAACAGTACATGGGGTCGGGCAACCGCTTCAGTTACGGAAATATCGGTATTTCCATTCCCCTGACCTTTGGGGCAACCAAGGCACGAATGAGGTCACTGGACCTGACACGTCAGGCCGCTGTAGCCAGTGCTGAACAGCGGAAAGCCGAACTCTCCGCCCAGCTGGGCAATGCATGGTTACAGTACAGACAGGATTTGCAGCAATACCGTTATTTCAAAGATCAGGCACTGCCAAATGCAACGGAAATACTGAATGCTACCATGGTCGGGTACAAAGCCGGCGATATCGGTTATGTGGAATACCTGTATGCCTTGCAAACGGCTACCGATATCCGGCTGGGATACCTGAAAAGCATTGCCAGTGTCAACCAATCCGTGATCAACATTTATTCACTTCTCAATCAATAAAAAATGTTTATTTACATAAAGAAAAATATTCTTTCACTATCCCTGGCAATACTATTACTCGGTACTGCCGGCTGTGGCAGTGGCAATAAAAGCGAAGCACCGGAAAACGGTGCACAGGAAAAGCCTGCCACTCCCGTGGAAAACCCTACGGTCGCTTCCCTTACGGAAGGACAAATGAAAGCCATCGGCCTGGAACTGGGCAGCATAGAAAACAAACCGCTGACAGCCACGCTGAGGGCAAATGGGATACTGCGTGTCCCGAACAATGACAAGGCAAACGTGACGGCCCTCTATGGCGGCGTGGTAAAGACCCTGCTGATACAAATGGGCGACTATGTGAAGAAGGGCCAGGTGGTGGCGACAATCGCCAATCCGCAGTTTGTACAGTTGCAGGAAGAATATATTTCCCTGAAAAACCAGATCCTGTTGGCGGGACAGGAACTCCAGCGGCAGAACGAGCTACTGGCAGGCAACGCAGGTGCGGGGAAAAATAAGCAGATCGCTACCGCCAACCTCGGTTCCCTGCAGACCCGCAGGGCCTCTCTGTACAAACAGATTCAGATGATGGGCATCAACCCGAATGTACTGGATAACCGAAACATGAATGCCGTATTGCTGGTAAAAAGCCCGATAAGTGGTACGGTCAGCAATGTATTTGCCAAGATCGGCAGTTATGTGGACGTTACCCAGCCAGTAGCGGAAATCGTTGACAACCGTCAATTGCACCTAGACTTGCAGATCTTCGAGAAGGATCTCTACAAGGTAAAAGTCGGTCAGGCCGTGCATTTTGCCCTGACAAACAATCCTGAAAAGGATTATATGGCAGAAGTGTACAGTGTGGGTGCCTCTTTTGAAAATGACAGCAAAACCGTCTCCGTTCACTGTAAAGTCCGTGATAACAAGACTGGTCTTATAGACAGCATGAATGTAACAGGTCTGGTCAGCCTAGATAAGTCAACCGTGCCCGCCGTTCCTGACAAGGCGATTGTCAACTATGACGGCAAGTATTACATATTCGTTGTTTCTGACAAAAAAACAGTGGATGGCCACCAGCCGGAAAAAGGAAGCCGGATATTCGAGCGCATAGAAATCATGAAAGGTACTTCCGAATTGGGATTCACGGCCATAACCCCAGTTTCAGACCTCCCGCCCAATACAAAAGTGGTAACGAAATCCGCTTTTTTTATCAATGCAAAACTTACCAATACCGGCGAGGAGGATTAATTATTGATACTAGAAAAATGCAGTTATGGAAAATATAGTAATAAATGTGGAGTTGTTTGTAACAGCCCTTCTCCGGGACAACCTGTCGGCCAATCTTTGCTTTCATAACCTCGCACATACCCTTGGCGTGGTAGCTGCAGCGAAGGAAATTGGACAGCACAGCCATTTGTCCGAAAAAGAAATGGATATCCTGGCTGTGGCGGCCTGGTTTCACGATAGCGGTTATATCCATACCTATAAAGGACACGAGGAAGAAAGCAAAAAAATAGCAAAAGCTTATCTGGAACAATGCCATTGCGACAGCAGCTTCATCGCATCCGTACTGGCTTGTATTGAAGCTACAAAATTTCCGCAACGACCTGGCGGCATATTGGAAAAAGTACTGTGCGATGCCGATTTATACCATTTCACTAAAACATCATATCCTCAATATGCCAAGGCAATCAGAAAAGAGTTTGAAGAGTTTCTTGGCAGAATGTATTCGGATGAGGAATGGCAGCATGTAAATGCTGCCCAACTTGCCGAACACGGCTACTGTACGGAATACGGGAAGTCCGTGTTGAGCAGGTTTAAAGAACTCAATGTTGAATTGCTATACAAGAAAAAAAATAACAATC
>QFOI01000786.1 GCA_003241175.1 Pseudopedobacter saltans | reverse complement strand
CCTTCACTAACTGTAATTTGCGTCATAGTTCAAATCGCCTGTTTGTTCACTGTAATTGACTTTGTTTACTTTCATTCCGTCCCCTGTGAAGCATCGGCGTATTTCACCGCACATGTCTTCAACATTATTGTCGTTCAGGAAATCTTCAATACCTACCGTAGCGTTTGGAAATTCGTTGAGTGATCCTTTTGGAAGCACCAACAAAAGTTCCTGATGCTGTAAATCCGAATAACCAACAACCAAATCGCCGTTCGCGATCTGCAAATCGTAATTTTCGTCCAAAAGAATATCCTGCATTTTTAAACTGTTTACTTTGCCCTTCGCCTTTAGGAGAAGGGTTGGGATGAGGTTAACTTATTTTACCGCTTCCTGATCCGCTACCCGATTGAGCCGTTGCCGTTCCTGTAGTGGTCACATTGACGTTTACATTGACAACACCGTTTGTTTTAAAATGACTGATAACAACATCCGCAATACCTGTCCAGAATGCCAAACGTGCGGCATTGATATCTGTAATGTCTTTGTCGTTGTACTCATTCGCCTTATTGCTCAATGCTTTTCCTAATATGTCTTTGTCTAATGCCATTTAAACTTTATTTCAATATTGTTTTAACCATATCCAAAGCCTTTTGCAATTTCATGTAGTCGGGGTTTTGGCCTTGGAACACTATAACTTTTTGAACGGACTCAATGATCATAGTTATGACTTGCAAAAGCGTATCGTCACCATTTGCAATCCTGTGACCGTTTTTGTCCACGCTATATTGTTTGTCCCCAATCTTCCAAACAAGGCTTTCAATTTCCGATACCATCCATACAGCCAACAACCCCGCACTTACCTTCTTTACCAAGACAACCGAATCCACCGCAGGAAAAACAACAAAACCGTCTTCGTCCGCCGCTTCACCAACCAAGGCTTTCAACCGCACGTTTCCTAGTTCATTGCCTTGATAATCCACATCAACTGTAAAAGAACTTTTATCGACTGATTTGACAACCGCAGGAAAAACATCGTCCATGCCATCGCTATTGAGGTTTTTCAATAGATTGTATAGTTCCTT
>QFOI01000785.1 GCA_003241175.1 Pseudopedobacter saltans | reverse complement strand
CTATTCCTTCTACTCATTTTAAATGATGTTGAAATTGTTTTTAAAAATTATTCGGTGATAGCCGTTGTGTATCCGATGGACACGTTGAACTGTTTTGCCTGACCGTTTCTTACGACTTCGATGGATGCGGAAATCTGATCGTTGACAATATCACTGTCAGGATCGATTGTACAGGCTACACCGCTGATCTCTTTGATCTTGGTACTTGTTGCCTTTCCCATTTGCGCACGGACATCGTTTTCAACGTCGCTTTCCCAATCCGAAATCAAGGCGCTTTCTATCTTTCCGGTGGTAGCGTCAACGTCCACGTCTTCATTGATTTTATTGGATAGCGTATCCGCAGAAATCCGTTGCCCTTTGTTCATAGTCCGATTCCAACTGAGTGAACTATAATCGGAACTTTTGGCGGTTGCCGTAGGATCGTCATAGAAATAGTAGCCGCTTTTCTGTGCCACTTTACAGAATTGTATCAACCCTTTTCCTGCAATGGCATCGATTTGGTTGCGCATATCCAATACGGATGTAGCATCGGGATAAAAAGCCGTATCGACTACCTTGCCAAATGCCACACGTCCGATGTTTTGGCACACCTGAGCCTTGAATAACCAAGCACCCAAAACACCCATGCTTACATGACCGTCGTTTTTCTCACAGGCCAACGAGATACCTACGTTGTCAAATGCCAGTGTCTTACGGTCAGGCAATGCTGCAATATTGGCTTTGGCAAATCCTAGCCCAGGAAGTACTCCGACGAAAGGAAGATTGTCATCCTGATAGGCTTTCGCCAATATGTTTAGTTTGGAAGCTGCCGCCCATACATCGGCATCCAAGCCTGTAGTAATAGTAGGTACATAACTAGCAGGGCGCAATGCGTTGATCAACAAAATGACGGCTCTACCTGCGGTAAAGTCCAATGCTTTGCGGGCAATCGTTCCTATTGTGTCGCAGATAGTCTCCAGACTAGTGGCATCACTTACCAACATAATGTTGAGTTCTGCACCTTCACCCGCTAGTCCGTAAAAGTCAACCACGTCACGGTATAGGCACGCATTGTTATCAGCGGTAATACCT
>QFOI01000784.1 GCA_003241175.1 Pseudopedobacter saltans | reverse complement strand
TTTGCTTACGTTTTTACAGTTATCGTACCTTAAAATTTATATTTTTGATGAATGAACAGCTACGAAACCGACAGACTGATTTTAAAACCTGCCGAAGTGCAAGACGCAGATTTTTTCCTCGAATTGTACAATATGCCATCATTTATCCAATACATTGGTGACCGGAATCTCCGCACGAAAAAGGATGCAGAAAATTACATCACGAGTCGATTTATTCCGCAAATCGAAAAATTGGGATTCGGAAATTATGTTGTGATTCTGAAAGAGGACAATACAAAAATTGGTGCAGTCGGGATTTTTGAAAGAGAAGATCTCGATGTCCTCGATATCGGTTTTTCTTTTCTCGAAAAATATGAAGGAAAAGGCTACGCCTATGAGTCTGCCAATAAACTGAAAGAAGTTGCCGCTACAGATTTCGGGGTTCATAAAATCTCAGCGATTACAACGAAAGATAATTTCTCTTCACAAAAATTAATCGAAAGATTAGGATTGAAGTTTCAAAAAATGGTAACCATTCCTGAGGATGTAGTTGAGCTGATGTATTATGAAAACTAGATTTGAATTACCTTATCGCATCGCAATCATTGAACCGAAGAAATTGATTGGCTTCAGCATTACAACTTCTTTTCAGGATGATAAAACACAGATTGTCTGGAAGAAATTTATGATGAGAAGAAATGAAATTGTTAACCAAACTTCCAACCAATTATTCTCACTTCAAATCTATCCTGAGAATTTTACAGCAAATCAAACTTTCAGAAAATATGCATTGGCGGAAGTTTCTGATTTCAATAATATTCCTAATGATTTTGAAACCTTCGAATTAGAAAGTGGAAAATATCTGGTTTTCAATTATCAAGGAAAAGCGGAACACGGACCAGAAATTTTCCGATATATATTCCAAAATGTCATTCCAGAAAATCAATTTGAAGTTGATAATCGTCCACATTTTGAGATTTTTGGAGAGGATTATAATCCGAATGATGATTCTGCGGAAGAAGAGATTTGGATTCCGATTAGATAAAATACTATATCAAGTAATTAGCAATCGTATTCATTATTTTTTAATTT
>QFOI01000135.1 GCA_003241175.1 Pseudopedobacter saltans | reverse complement strand
GTTGTCCTGCAACCTCAGTTCGCCAATCTTCCTCAATGGCATTCGGGAAGAAATCCTGTAAAGAGTTAACTCTTTGTCCAAAAGACAAGGAAAGTTGTTGGATCAAATATTTAACCAAACTGAAATTGGTCAAACCCACTTTCATCATCGGAATGATATTGGAAAGTTTTATGGTGCGGAACAAGTCCATATAAGAACCACGTTTCAGGAACTTAGTTGAAAAACCAGCATAAGGCCCAAATAACAAAGATTCCTTTCCTTCAATGATACGTGTGTCTAAGTGTGGAACACTCATGGGCGGTGCACCAACGGATGCTTTTCCATACACTTTTGCATGATGACGCTTAATAATATCTGGGTTGGTACATACCAGCCATTGACCGCCAACAGGGAAGCCGCCAAATCCTTTGGATTCTGGTATTCCGGTTTTTTGTAATAAATGTAAAGAACCACCACCAGCACCAATGAAAACAAATTTTGCAAAAACAAAATGCTTAATTCCAGTTTCTAGGTTGCGAACAGATATTTTCCATCTACCATCTTCTGTTCGTTTAATGTCTTCCGTTTCAAAATTGTAGTTGACGTTAAAACCCATTTTCTTTTGTAAAGAAGATATCAAATTACGAGTCAAATCGCCAAAATTGACATCCGTTCCGAGGTTAGTATGTGTAGCAGCCACAGCTTGGTTCGGGTCTCTCCCTTCCATAACCAGCGGCATCCACTCGTTCAATTTTTTATGATCGGTAGAGAATTCCATTCCTTGAAAAAGTTGGTACTCTTGCATGGCAGCAAATCTCTTTTTGAGATATTCCACATTGTCTTCTCCCCATACAAAACTCATGTGTGGTGTTGTACGAATAAAAGATTTAGGATCTCCCAGTTCTCCTTTATCTACCAAATAAGACCAAAACTGTCTACTAACTTCAAACTGTTCAATGATATTGATGGCTTTGGAAGCATCAACCGTACCGTCACTTTTTTCGGGTGTATAGTTAAGTTCGCATAAAGCGGAGTGTCCCGTACCGGCATTGTTCCAAGCGTCTGAACTCTCTAATGATGCAGATTCTAATCTTTCAAATAATTCAATACTTAGGGAAGGGTCTAACTTTTTCAAAAAAGTCCCTAAGGTTGCGCTCATGATCCCCGCACCTATTAGGACTACGTCTGGCGTAGCATCAAATAAATTGTCCATACTATTCGACTTGTAATTGCAAATTTGAACCTTAAAGGTACTTCGAAAACTGAAATTTTATGCGAATAAATTTATATTAACTTATTTTATATCTCTGGAAGCATCAATTTTTTCCATTTAGAAATAATCCGTACGATGACTACTACAGCAATACATAAGAGCATATTTGTCGTTCTGTCTATGCCTAGATGAGGAGTGCTAACATAAATCATTCCCCCGATTGTACTAGCAGTTGCATACAATTCGCCTTTTTTTAGGAGCGAAGGCACGGCATTGCTGATGACATCCGCGACAAGCCCTCCAAAAGTTGCCGTAACTACACCGAGCAGTACGGAATAAACCGGATTAATCTGATTGGCCATGGCGGCCTCGATACCAACGACTGTGTACAAACCAAGACCGATGGCATCCATGAAAAAAATAGTCTTTCGGTACTTAATGGTACGTCTCTTGAAAACAAATACACTCAAGGATGCCGCTAAAACTAGCAGAAAGGATATATTGTCATTAAGCCACCTCACTCGATTACCCATCAATATATCACGGACACTCCCTCCGCCAAATGCCATGATAAGCGCCATGACCATGCCGCCAAAAAAATCCATGTGCACTACACGAGCTTTTAAGGCCCCAGTACAGGCAAATACGAAGATCCCGACATAAATAATAACATCTAACGTAGTCATAACGGGGAAAGTTGGAAATTGATTTTTGGGCAAAGGTAAAATTTCGCTTCATAGGAGATGCCGTCAAATCATAAAATTTGTTAAAGAATTATTGTTCACCGAAACTTTTGATGTGTTCGTCTACATACCTGTTTTTGGATGATTGTTTGGCACAGTTTTCAAGTATGAATAGATAGGAACATGAAATGATAATCACTAAAAATAGATGTTATGAAAAAGATATTTTACACAATGACCATCGCAGCCTTAACAATGATTTCCATGGCGAAAGCGCAAGTAAGTATTGGCGTAAGTATCGGAACTCCGGCTCCTGTATATGCAGCACCAGCGCCAGTATGGGTTCCAGCTGCTAGTCCAGCTAGTCCATACTATTATTTTCCAGATATCAATTGCTACTATGATATGGGAATAGGTCAATACATATATCTCAACAACAATAGATGGATTTACAGCCGAGCAGTGCCTGCAAGATTTGCTAGATATGATTTTAGACGTGCACGCATTATGCCAATGACCAGAAGCGCATTTGGATACAGAGGAATTCCTGCTTACAGAGGCGGCGGTAGACAAGTAATCGTCAACAACAATTACGCTTACGGTGGAGGAAAACACTTCAACAACGACAATCATTTCGGAAATGGAAAAGGTAATAATGGCCATTGGAACAATGGAGGTGGTAATAGGGGAAATGGTCATGGCGGTGGAAGAGGTAGAAGATAAAAGGATTTTGTGAAATAGGTTTTTAGCTAGACAAATAGGGTATAGGGAGCTTCTTTCTAGAAGCTCTCTTTTTTATTGTTTATTTTTGGCATTCAATCCATTTCTTGCGAAAAGAGTATATTCAATACATTGCACGTTTTTTTTCCGTTGTCGGCCATCCGTTGCTGACCATTTCAATATTGGTGTACTTTCTTTCTCATCAAGAATTATCTTCCAAAGATGCCAATCGCATTTCAATGATTATTATTGGAGGAATAACTATTCCCATATTACTACACAATCTATGGAAAACCAGAAAAGGAGATTATTCCAATTTTGATGTTTCCAATCAACAACAACGCAAAAAATTCTTTCCGTTCGCGATTGCCTTATTGACTATCGTCTCCATATATTTTTGGTGGAGCGGACAATCGCCTGTATTGGTGCACAGTACATTTATATTTTTGATCCTGTTGATTTTGTTTGCTTTTGTCAATTTTAAAATAAAGGCGTCCATGCATGCAGGTATCAATTTTTATATTGTTTCCATACTGCTCCACTATAACCTTGGTATTGGAATAGGCGTATTGCTCCTTTCTGTTTTGGTTGCCTTGTCGAGACTGGTGCTGAAGCGACACACGTTGGTTGAAATTGTTATTGGAACTATAATCGGACTAGCTTGTGGATGGGTCAATACAAGATTTTTGTAATATTTGCTTTTCTGCTTAATCGTTGCTGTATTATAGGTATTTTTGGGAAAAATAGCTATGGTTAGGGAGTCGATTTCCGTATTTGACATGTTTAAGATTGGAGTGGGACCATCAAGTTCGCATACATTAGGTCCTTGGAGAGCGGCGATATTTTTTTTAAAAAAAATGGATTCCCAATATGGCTTGGATCAGATAGCGTCCTTACATGTGTACCTGTACGGATCCCTTGCCAAAACTGGGGTTGGACACGGCACTGATATTGCGGTGCAGATGGGGCTTATGGGCGAAAATCCTGAAACGACAGCAGTAGATCTAATCTTCCCTAAAATAGAAAAACTTAAAACAGAAAAGGTAATAGCATTACAAGGCCAACATTTAATAGAATTTGACCCACAAAAAAATATTACTTTCCTTTTCCATGAATCGTTGCCATTCCATCCTAATGCGTTGACATTTTTGGTGGATCTAAAATCTGGCGAAAAGATTAGTGATACATGGTATTCTATTGGTGGTGGTTTTGTGGTGCAAGAGGGAGATGATACTTCCGTAAAAACCAAGCCAGTGGATCTACCTTTCCCAATCGATACATCAAGAGACTTAGAATTTTGGTGTATAAAAACTGGAATGTCCATCAATGAGATAGTCTTAGAAAATGAAAGCGCTTGGCGTGACGAAAGTGAGACGGTTTCCGGAGTCATGCGTATCTGGGACACCATGCGTCAGTGTATCTATCGAGGCTGCCATACCAAAGGCGAACTACCAGGTGGTTTACATGTAAGGCGTCGCGCTTTTGAACTAAACAAAAAATTGCTGAAAGGTAGAACGTATTCCGATTATGATTCCTGGATACAAGCTATTAAAGAAACGCCCTTGGACTTTAATTCCGTATTGGATTGGATTAGTTGTTTTGCCTTGGCGGTCAATGAAGAAAATGCTTCGTTTGGACGTGTTGTCACCGCTCCCACAAATGGTGCAGCTGGTGTCATTCCTGCTGTTTTGCAATACTATATCTTGTTTGGAAATGGAAACACGGAAGAAAAGATTTTTAAATTTTTGCTGACGGCATCTGAAATAGGAAGTATTTTCAAAAAAGGCGCAACTATTTCCGCCGCGATGGGAGGTTGTCAAGCAGAAATCGGTGTTTCTTCTGCCATGGCAGCTGGTGCATTAACGGAATCTCTTGGCGGAACCCAAAAACAGTCTTTGATGGCCGCAGAAATAGCCATGGAGCATCATCTTGGCTTGACTTGTGATCCGATTGCGGGTTTGGTACAAGTTCCTTGTATCGAAAGAAATACAATGGGTGCAATAAAAGCCATTACGGCTTCCCAATTGGCTTTACAATCTGGGCCGGATTATGCCAAAGTCTCCTTGGACAAAGTTGTACGGACTATGTGGGAAACGGCATTGGACATGAATAGTAAATACAAAGAAACCTCTGATGGTGGATTGGCGGTGCATGTTCCTTTGGGTCTGAGCGAATGTTAGTAAACAGATAAGAACGTATCTTGCAATTTTTTTCGATATGCGAAGGATTTTTTTTCAGATAGTAGTATTGGCAGCAGCAGTATCTTCATTAGTTGCCTGCTCCAAAAGTGACAATAGTGGCCAACCTGGTCCGACTAGAATGCGTTGGATCAATGTGGTTCCTAATATGGGTTTTGATATATATTCCAACCAAGAAGAGGTCGCATCAGATTTACCATTTGACACTCTGACTGGCTATGCCGCCGGATTGCCAGGATTTTATAACCTGCGAGTTGTTAAAACGGGGACTTCTGATACTTTGGTTAATGGAAACCAACAGTTACAGTCAGGAATCTACTATTCCATGTTTCTGTTGCCGGATACAAGTGGCGGACAGATTAATACCAACAAAGCAACTGTGTCCATCGTAACGGAAAATACATTAAGCCCGGTTGCTGGTATAGACACATTGAAACTACGTTTTTTCAATTTTGCTCCATTTTCCCCGGCCATAGATGTTGTGATGAGTATTGAAGGTAGAACGCTTCCAGCAGATACATTAAGGCCTTTTTTGAGAAGAATATACAATGACCAGTCCTATTCCAGCAACTATACGCAGTATGGGCTGTTTCGTTCAAACAATAGATGGAAATTTGACTTATACAACGCTAGTGAAGGTGTTGGGCGCCAACCCATCAAAACGTTTTATCAAGCTTTAAATGCAGGAAGCGTGTATACGCTCTATATAAAGCCTATCGTAGGGATGGAAAATACGGACACTTTCGATTTTAAATTTATTCAAAAGGGTTATGTTGACCAGAATTAGTCATCCAAAGCTCGATTCATAAAAATTATTAGGGGTTGTAACGCAGAAAAGGCGTCTACAACCTCTTTTTCTATTTTGTCAGATACAAATAGGTCATCAGGTAAATCTTTTAACGCCAAAAAAGATTTTAGCTTTAAATATTCAATGGCTGGATTGTCCTTTTCGTAACCTTTGGGCTCACGGATCAATACGTATTCAGGAGCAAAAGAAAGTGAACCATATGTTTTGGTAAAAGTTTTGTTTTTGACTATTTTTTCAAATTCTTCCCAATTGTAGTCTATCTCTTGTCTTACGGCAGCAAGATCCTTTGATTCCGGCATCCAAATACCGCCACCGCAAAAGGAATTGCCGGGTTCCAGATGCAGATAATAACCTGCAGAATGTGCTTTCTTCCCGCCTTTGTTGATGCTCGCGCCAAAATTGGTTTTGTAAGGCGATTTGTCTTTACTGAAACGAATGTCCCTATTGAAACGAAAAGTACAGGACGATGCAGTGAGATGTGCAATTTCCGCATCCTTTTTACCAAAAATGGATATGATTTTTTCGATCAATTGTGCAAAATCTTTTTTCGCAGCTTCATACTCGGATCGATGAGCATCCATCCAGTCTTTATGATTGCTTTTCTTGATGTTTTTGAGAAACTGTAATGTACTTTTTTGTAGCATGACGATTTTTTTTGGTAAAATCTATTGTGTCATTTCGCGGAATGTCTGTTCGAGATCAACAGAGGCTGATTCTAGGGAAACGATATTGAAGTCTTCTTTGAGCGCCAATTCCATGATTTGTTTTTTGGCAAGGCCTTCATCTTTACAAGTTAGCGTCCAGACTCCACGCTTATCGCGCTCGGCACTTTCAATAGCGGACAATCTTAATAACCAAGAGGCTTCTATCGTTTCTTTGAATACAAGTTTGATAACGCGTTTAGAATCATTGAATTCCGTCAAGTCTTCCAATAGAGAATCCTTTTTCAAAACGCCTTTATCTATAATCAAAATACGATCACATATAGCTTCCACTTCCTGCAAGATATGTGAGGAGAACAATACGGTTTTTTTCTTTCCTTGTTCGCGTATGACATTTCGGATTTCGATAAGCTGGTTGGGATCTAGACCGCTTGTAGGTTCATCCAATATCAATATTTCAGGATCGTGAATTAACGCTGCAGCCAAACCAGTTCTTTGTTTGTAACCCTTGGAAAGTTGGCCGATTTTTTTGTGCTTTTCGGGTTGCAAACCTGTCAATTCAATAACATCCTGAATGCGTTTCGTCTTGTTATCCAAACGAAAAATGCCAGCCACAAAAGAAAGGTATTCCTGAACGTACATGTCGAAATACAATGGATTAGCTTCCGGTAGATAACCAATTTTTGCCTTTGCTTTCAACGGTTCTTTCAGCATGTAGATACCATTAACCAATATGGAACCTGCGTCTGGCGTCAGATAACCCGTGATCATTTTCATGGTGGTTGACTTACCAGCACCGTTTGGTCCTAGAAAACCAACAATCTCTCCTTCCGAAATGGAAAAGGAGAGATTGTCAACCGCCTTTTGCGTCCCATATATTTTGGTAAGTCCCTTAACTTCTATTGACATGGTTACAAAAGTAAAGGAATAAACCCTTTAACTTGTAATGGCATCTTTCACTTTAATTATTTAATTTAGCTACAAAACCAATATCTATGAAAAAAATTACTTGCTGCTTGGTAATATTTATGCTTGCAAAATGGGGAATTTGTCAAACAGCTAGCATACATTTCGAAATCAAAAATGGCAAAGCGAAAAAGGTAGAGATATTTAACAATGACTATTCAGATGCTACTGTAATGTTTAAAGATCGGTCATTTACCCTACCATTAGAAAATGGAAAAGCAAATAAATCGCTTAGTCTTTCCAAACCAATTTTTATCAATGCATACTATGAGGAGTCGCCTCAAAAATCCTTTAATTACTCCCTTTATTTATCTCCAGGAGATAATTTAGATATTACGTTTGATGTAAATGCATCAAAATGGATAGTCACAGGAAAAGGAAGTGAAAATAATCAACCGCTTATTCAAAACTTCAAAGATGACATCAACAGAGATTTGTTTGAAAAAGATTCTTTACCGTATCATGTATTAACTGAAATCCAGAGACAAAAAGATAGCAATGAGATAGTCCTAAATAAATACGTAAATCAATATAAACCAACTAATGCGTTCATTAAGGCATACTCATTAATGAATCAATATTTCCCCCTGTATTCGTATATTGATTTTAAAGGAGACCATAAGTATAAAATAAGAGATGCCTATTCTAGAAATGAAAATAAATGGCAGGAAATAGAAGATTCTCTTACAAAAGCGATTCCAGTTGACAATAAAGCGGCATTGAATATTCCTAATTACGTATATTTTTTACCCATTTACTTGATTAGAATTAAAGAAAGATTACGGAATGAACAATATAAAGATCCCAATACTTTTTTTAAAGAATGGTACGGAACAGATAGTATTCAAAATGGTATGAGAATAATGAACGATGATCCAGAAAATGATTTAAAAGAGAGGATTATCAATAAGTATTTTTCTGATAAAACAGCAGAGTTTTTATATGCAATTATTTTGCAAGAATCTTTCGAAGGAAAGCAAGATAATATACCAGAGATATATGAGAGATTCAAAATCAAATATCCACATAGCCAATATACGCCGTATATAGAACCAGAAGTCCAAAAGATTATTGCAAGACGGAATAAGAAAATAACAGACAATATGGTATTAATTGAAAATACCGATTCGTTGCAGACTTTTAATGACATACTGAAACTTGTAAAAGGAAAAACTGTGTTGCTTGATATGTGGGGAACATGGTGTGAGCCTTGTCGAGCAGAGTTACTAGCCCATTCAGAATCCATCAAAAATCATTTTAAAG
>QFOI01000134.1 GCA_003241175.1 Pseudopedobacter saltans | reverse complement strand
TATGTTTAGACATTATGCTGGATTATCCTGTTAGATTTTATATTGGCAACCACGAGATTCTACTCCATACTTTTTTGGAAGGTGTAGGGATTTTTGTTGGGATGCGGTTATATTATTTTTTCAAAAGGAGAAAGAAAGATACTGTTAAGTTGAGCACCAATACTTCATTGTCATTGTTGGCTGGTGCGACTTTGGGCGCTTTTTTAGGTTCGCATCTATTGGGTTGTCTTGAAAATGTGCCGCAATGGATGGCGAGCCCTAATAAGAAAGCTTATTTTTTAGGGAACATGACAGTCGTTGGTGGCTTTTTGGGTGGATTGATGGGCGTGGAACTTGCTAAAATGATCGTTGGTGAAAAAAGTAAAACGGGAGATCTGTTTACTTATCCGTTAATTGTTGCACTGATTATTGGGCGTATTGGCTGCTTTTCTGCCGGGATTTATGAGGAAACTTATGGTGTGACAACGAGTTTGCCTTGGGGAATGGATCTTGGTGATGGATTGAAAAGGCATCCAGTGAATCTATACGAAATCTTGTTTCTGGTAGTATTGGGATTTTTCATTCGCTATTGTCAAAAGAAATACGAACTCAAGGACGGTGCAACTTTCAAAATTTTTATGATTTCTTATTTGTTTTTCCGATTTTTACTAGACTTTATCAAACCAGGCTGGAGATATTGTTTGGGATTGGGAAGCATACAGTTGGCATGTATTGCAGGTTTGATTTACTATGGAAAATATATTGTAAAACCTATATTGTTAACCAAAAACGAAGGCTAATGGAAATTGGAATTATAGTAATTTTTATCCTCTTGTTTATTATTGCATTGCCTATTTCTATTATAGTTTTGAATTATAACAAATATTCAAAAAAGCGAAAAGAAGATCAGAATGCAACACCTCCTAATACTATTCTTACGGCTTTTCTAGTTATTTTGGTTCTTTTTGGAATAGGTTTGCTAATGTTAACTGCATTATGCACGGGTGGATTTGGAGGTGGCCATTAAAAAAATATAAAATGATAGGTATCTTATTAGAAGGTGGAATGGGCGGAGGAGGTGGGGATGCTGGTTTGATTGGCATCCTGACTTTTATAATTGCCTGTATTGGACTGGTTGTCGGTCCGATTTGTTTATTGATTGCCCTCATCATTTATTTGTCAAGCAAAAACGCTGAATCTAAAAGTTCCACCTATAAAGGATTTGTCAAAGTAGGTCTGGGAGGATTAGTGGTTGCGGGGATTTGTCTATTATTGACTGCGGCCTTATGTGATTGGAGGTAAAAGCTTTTATGAAAATTGTGGATTTTGGAAATGCGACCTTTTTCAGTAGTGTAATACTGATCGCAACAGATTTTACTTTATTGATTGTAGGACGAATTATGAAAGAACTTAATGGTGGCGATTCTTCCATTGGTGTTCAGTTAGACAAAGCCGGACTTCAATTAATGATTTTTGGAGGAATAGGTTTGTTGCTTTCCTCCGTTTTGTGCTCTATGTCTTGATTTTGTCTTTAAAATATTTTTAAAAATGCCGGTTAGAAGTTATACATATTACGATTATACGACGAGTCTGTGTCCAATTTGCCTAAAAAGGATTGGTGCAAAAATAGTTTTCGAAGATGAAAAAGTCTTTATGCATAAGACTTGCAAAGAGCATGGTTTTTTCAAAACGGTTATCGCCACAGATATCAACTACTATAAAAATATCCGAAACTATAACAAAACATCTGAAATGCCTTTGCATTTCAATACGCCAGTAGAGTACGGTTGCCCTTACGATTGCGGATTGTGTGTAGACCATGAACAGCATAGTTGCTTGTCTATAGTGGAGATTACGGACCGCTGCAATCTCACTTGTCCGACTTGTTATGCAATGTCTTCCCCACATTATGGTCGTCATAGAACGGTGGAAGAAGTGGAGAAAATGCTTGATATTATAGTTGCCAATGAAGGTGAACCTGATGTGGTGCAGATCAGTGGCGGCGAACCAACTATACACCCGAATTTTTTCGAAATATTGGATATTGCCAAACGTAAACCCATTAAGCATTTGATGGTCAATACCAACGGTGTGCGTATCGCTAATGATCCTGGTTTTGCGGAAAGGCTGGCGACCTATATGCCAGATTTCGAAATTTACCTACAATTTGATTCTTTCAAACCAGAAGTATTGGAATACTTACGTGGCAAAGACCTGACGGATGTCCGTGTTAAAGCTATTGACAAATTAAACGAACTCAATCTTAGTACAACTCTTGTCGCAACTATGCAAAAGGATCTCAACGATGACGAATGCGGTAAAATTGTAGACTACGCATTGAAACAAAAATGTGTGCGTGGCGTAACTTTCCAACCTGTACAGATTGCTGGTAGGAATGAATCAGACGCATCTGAACATCGTCTGACCTTAACCGAAGTTCGCCAAAATATATTGGATCAGACTACTGTTTTTCAACCACATGATATCATTCCGGTTCCTTGTAATCCCGATGCGTTGGCAATGGGTTATGTATTGAAACTAGGACAGGAGCATTTCCCGTTGACTAGGTATTTGGATCCGGAAATGTTGCTTAACAGCAACTCTCGTAATACAATTGTGTACGAACAAGACGAGGGGCTCAAAGATCAACTCATCAAAATTTTCAGTACGGGAATCTCCGTGGACAAAGTCCAAAACGATGTACATCAACTATTGTGCTGTTTGCCTAATGTGTATGCGCCAGGACTCAAGTACGACAACCTTTTCCGTATTATTATTATGAATTTTATGGACGCTTACGACTTTGATGTCCGAGCGGTAAAGAAGTCTTGTGTACATATTGTAAACAAAGATGGACAGCTTATTCCTTTCGAAAATATGAATCTATTTTATAGGGACGAAAAAAGGCAATATCTGGAAACTTTGCGGTGTAGTTGTTGATGGATGTATTCTTTTGATGTAATTTTAGGCATCTTAAGTCTCCTCTCATGCAAATTTTAAAAAATACAATAGCAGCTTCGCTAGGTCTATTATCAATAGTTTCGTTGGTTTTTGCACAAAAAAAACCATTGGACCACAGTGTTTATGATAGTTGGCAATCGGTGTCAGAAACGACTATAAGCAACAATGGGAAATATATTTCCTATATGGTTAACGTCCAAGAAGGTGATGGCGACCTTTATCTTCAAAAGACTGATGGCGACACTATTGCCAAAGTCGCGCGAGGATATGACGGCGCTTTTTCACCCAATAGTCAAATATTTGTTTGCAAAATAAAACCAACTTACAATGAAACGCGTCAAGCAAAAATTGACAAGAAAAAAGAAGAGGACCTACCTAAAGATTCACTAGTCATTATCCAAATAAAAAATGGTACAATACGTAAAATTGCGCGTGTAAAGTCTTTTCAAATATCCGAAAAGACTGGAAGTTTGTTGGCTTGGCTTTCCGAAAAACATTTGCCCGCAAAAGCAAAAGAAGACTCGATAACACGTCTCAATAAATTGGCTGCCGAGGCGGACAGTCTTGTTAAAGTAGCAGACAGTTTACGTTCCAAATTGACGGAAGCTAAGGCTAACGGTTTGAAATCGTTAGCTCCTACAAAAAAAGCTCCTTTAAAAGAAAAACCTAAAGTAGAAGGTACAGTTTTGCATATAGTTAATTTTGAATCTGGAGATAGTCTCGTTTTATCACATGTTATGGATTATGTTGTTAGTAAAAATGGCAATATAGTCGCTGTTGCATTTGGTCCTTCAGAATCTGATACCTTGCATAAGATCGCTTATATAGAAAAATTAAAAAGAAAAATTGTATTGGATGGCGCTAAAGTAATTAAAGGATTGAGTTTGGATGACGAGGGAAAGCAATTGGCTTTTATGGCGGACATGGATAGTGGTCGCTCAGCACTACGTAATTTTTACAGTCTTTTTCTGTATCAAAATGGTCAAGAAGTAGCAACGGTGATTGCAACTAAAAGCGCTCCCAATATACCAGTAGACAACCAGATCAGCGAATTTGCCAAGTTGAATTTTAGCAAATCGGGCCAACGGTTATTTTTTGGAACAAGTCCTATTTTGCCTTTGAAAGATACTTCCTTACCAGAGTTTGAGCGTGTAAAAGTGGATATTTGGAACTATAAAGAAGATGGTCTACACACGATGCAACTATACAATCTAGAGCGAGATCTGAAAAAGAACTATTTGGCGATGTATGATATTCCCCAAAAAAATATTGTGCAATTGGCATCCAATACTTTTCGTAATGTCTATCCCACCGAAAATGGAGACGGTCAATATTTCTATACAGGTTCAGATTCTGGTCGCAGGGTGCCACGTCAATGGTTGGGCCGAGCAGCACAAGATATTTATGTTTTGAATTTAAAAAAATCAGAGAAAACTTCCATCGCTAAAAATTGGAGCGGCAATATTTATCCTTCTTATTCTGGTAAAAATCTATTGTTGTACAATGAGACGAAAAGAGCGTATCTTCTCTATGACGCAACAACCAAAACAATGAAAACGGTTAATGGTTTTACTACGGCAATATACGATGTGGAAAACGATGTGCCTGCAGATCCTAGTAATTACGGTGTAATCGGATGGACGAAAGATGACAAGAGTGTTTTTGTATATGGACAATATGATATTTGGAAGGTAGATGTTGCCACAGGAAAGGCTTCTCTTCTGTTGTCAGGACAAAAAGACAAAATAGCTTATCAATATGTTTCCTTGGACAAAGAGCAAAATTATTTGTCAACAGACAGCTTATTGGCTTTCAATAAATATTATGAGAATACCAAAAACAACCAATATGTTGCATTTACACTCAATGATCCAAACAAGCAACAGACATTAACCACTCTTTCTGATTTTAAATTTGCTTTTCTGAATAAGGCTTTGGATGCTGATGTCTGGTCATTTACCAAACAAAATTTTCAAGTTTCGCCCAATGTTTTTGCTGAATCAAAAGGACAAACAACACAATTGTCCAATATCAACCAACAACAAAGCCTTTATAGTTGGGGAACGGCGGAACTATACAAATGGAAAGCTTACACAGGAAAAGAAACGGAAGGCATTTTATACAAACCAGAAAATTTTGACCCAAATAAAAAATATCCGCTGATCGCTTATTTCTATGAGAGGAATAATGAGACGCTTTATAATTACCAACCGCCGGCACCAACACCTTCTCGGTTAAATATCCCATTTTTTGTTAGTCGGGGATATATCGTATTCGTACCGGACATTTGGTATAAGACGGGACATCCAGGACAAGCAGCGTATGATTATATTGTTAGTGGCGTCAAGTCTCTTGTCAAGAAAGGTTTTGTCGACAGTACCAAAATGGGTATCCAAGGACAAAGTTGGGGCGGCTACCAAACGGCTTATCTCATCACAAGAGTTCCCAATATGTTCGCTGCTGCATGGGCGGGTGCACCAGTCGTCAATATGTTCAGTGCTTATGGTGGTATTCGTTGGGAGAGTGGAATGAATAGACAATTTCAATATGAAAAAACACAAAGTCGCATTGGTGCAACTATTTGGGAGAAACCAGAATTGTACGTAGAAAATTCGCCTTTGTTTAATTTACCAAAGGTCAAAACTCCAGTTGTCATTATGGCCAATGATGCTGATGGCGCCGTGCCTTGGTATCAAGGAATTGAGATGTTTACGGATTTAAGAAGATTGGGGAAACCTGTTTGGATGTTAAACTATAATGGCGAAGCACACAATCTTATGCAACGCAAAAACAGAAAAGACATTCAGATACGCGAACAGCAATTCTTTGATTGGCTATTAAAAGGAGCGAAACCGGCTCCTTGGATCGTGGACGGAGTTCCCGCTATTATGAAGGACAAGACTATGGGATTGTAATATTAACCTATTGTAAACAGGTGCTATTGCAATTGTCTATGTCTTACCTTAGCCATCCAAACAATTGAGAAATGAAAGTAGCAATTTTAGGTATTACAGCTTTAGTGTTGGTGACAAGTGCTTGTAAATCAGTAAAAAAATTGGAAACGGAAGGTTTTAATAAAAATGTGGTTGTTGCCCATAGAGGTGCATGGAAGGCTAAAAATCTTCCTGAAAATTCCATTGCTTCTTTGCAGGAAGCCATTCGTATTGGATGCACAGGTTCAGAATTTGATGTGCATCTGACAGCGGATGATTCTTTGGTGGTTTGCCACAATGATGATTATGCAGGAATGGTTATCGAAAAATCCACTTTCGCTCAGTTGGCGACAAAGCCACTGTCAAATGGAGAACGAATACCTACATTGAGAGAATATCTTCTTGCGGGCAATGGACAACACAAGACACGTCTGGTCTTAGAAATCAAGAAGTCTATAATAGACAGCAATCGTACATTGGTATTGACACAAAAATGTGTAGAGGAAGTAAGCAAGCTCAATGCAAAGGAAAATGTTGTTTACATCAGTTTTGATTATGCCGCTTGCTTAAAAGTACGCGAATTGGACAAAAATGCCAACATACAATATTTAAACAGTGATTTTGCGCCATCCAAAATAAAAGCTGACAATATAAATGGGATCGATTACCACTTGAGCGCTTTCAAAAAACATCCGGAATGGATTGCTGAAGCGAAAAAATTAAAAGTGGACCTAAATGTATGGACTGTCAATTCAAAAGAAGATTTACAGTATTTCTTGGACCAGAAATTTGATTTTATAACGACTAACGAACCGGAATTGCTGTTTTCTTTAATCCAAAAGTAGGAAATTAGCTCATCTGACGGATGAAGGTATCCATATCGACATCCTTAGGTAGGCCAAGTTTTTGTTTTAGACGATATTTTGCCATCCTGACACTTTTAGATTCTATGTTGAGTGCATGAGCTATTTGTTTTGTGTCCATGTTGATATGAAGGTAAGCACTCAGCTTAAGGTCTAGCTGCGTTAACCGTTGCTGAGCCATGTTGTCCAGTTTTGGAAAAAAGTCAGGATGCGTTTCCTGGATTTGTTTTTTTGTACTTTCAAAGTCTTCGTCTATTCGTTTTTCTTCTTTGAGCAATTTGTTTATATTGATGGATTGACCATCTTTGATTTTTTCATTGATGTCGTTGAGTATTTGGTTTTTGTGAACGATCTGTAACTGGTTGGTTAACAGTTCTCTTTGCAACCTGTCTTGCCTCAATTCCATTAGTTCTTTTTCCATAGCTAGGCGAGCGTTTTCCTCGTCTGCTAAGCGTGCCTTTAAGGAAAACTCTTCCTTTTCAAGATGGAGTTTGGCCGCTTTTTCTTTGGCATATCTAAATTTGAAAGAATATGACCTTAAGACAAAAAAAAGCGCAGTTATTAAAATCAGACTGCCAATAAGCGAAAATGCATAAATATGTCTTGTATTCTTAGCTTTTAGCAATATGGCTTGTTTTTCCAACTGGTTTTTTGTTTCGTTGCTTTCCAGTTCAATTTTTTTGATAGCATTGTACTTTTCCTGGTTGAGTGTTTTCTCTTTGTAGAGTTCTTCGCTTTTAAGATAAAAAAACGCTTTTTGCGGGTTGTCAGTGGCTTCGTAATACCTTGTCAGAATTCCTGATATATGTGCAAGCTTTTGGTAACTTGGATTACTAGGATTTGTTTCAAATATCTTGTATGCATGAAGGAGGTAACCAATAGATATGATTTGTTTGCCATGTTCGATCTCGTTCATATTGGAATAACATAAATAAAGATTACCCTCAAAAAGAGATTTAAATAGAACTACGCTTTTTATTTCCTGTTTGATAGTGGACAATTTGTTTTTGACAAGTATCAGTTCTTCTTGTTGCAAATGGTTGCGTAAATTGGCCATTCTTAAATCAATCTCGTTGAATAAACAAACAATGTAATTGAATCGGTACAATTCTTTAGGGTTGTTGAGGTATAATTGCTGCAGATCCGAGTATTCTTTTATTAATCTTTGATTGGTGGAAGAATCTGTCGGTTTGATAATTGTTTCATAGCATTTATTCAAGCGAGCCATATAGAGAGATCTTAGACTGCCTTCTTTTTTTAGCAAAGAATCAGAAAGGTGTATGTAGTGTATTATGTTGTCTTTGTCTCCCCAAGAGAGGTAGACGTTGAAAAGTAAATTGCTTATCAAACTTTGGAGTTCTATATTGTCCGTTCCCTCAATCAAGGAAAGAGCTTCCTGTCCGTCTTCCAATACATTGACCAACACATTATTACTAAATCTGTCCAAATATGCTCGAGTGTAAAGCGCATAAGAAAGCATCAGTTTATTGTTTGCTTTCCGAGCTAGAAAGATAGTTGTGTCTGCAAATTTTCTGGGAAGGTCAAATTTGTTGTCATTGGTCAAGATCAACGTTCTCATACATAAGTCCCATAACCTGAAATTAACATCATTAAGAATGGCCGGATTCTTCCCAAAGTCGTTTAGCTGTTTAATGGCAGGGCTGAACCCATCATTCAAGCTGGTGACCAATATGGGATGTGAGACTTTTATAAAAGGTTGTGCTGATGATTTATAACTAAAAACCAGAATGAAAACAA
>QFOI01000133.1 GCA_003241175.1 Pseudopedobacter saltans | reverse complement strand
CTATTGACGAAAAATAGAGTCATCAAGAAGCTGCAAATAGCATTTGGACAAATAGCTATAAAATACCAAGAAGTAGTGGAAAAGGGAATGCCTACATGGAACCCTGAGGGAATCAAAACTCCAAAAATCTCAAAAGGGGAACAATATGAAGGGCTTCCGTATCTGATGCTGGATTATCCAAGAATGTTTTCAAGCAACGATACTTTTGCTGTCCGCAGTTTCTTTTGGTGGGGTAATTATTTCAGTATCAGTTTGTTATTGACTGGGAGCAGTCAGACGAAATTGGAACAATACCTTTTAAATCACCCTTCACTACAGACCTGGCATTTGGATATGTCAGATACGCCTTGGAATCATGCTTGGAGTGAAAAACAAAGTCCGAAACTAGAAGATGTAAACAAACAAAACTACATTCCGAAAGATTTTTTCAAATTATCGAAGCAAATACCGTTGACTCATTGGCAAGATATGGAGCGGTTTTTTGAGAAAGAATTCCAAGTACTATGGGCTGCTATAACTAGCTACCCAAACGTCTGAAAAGATCTTTGACTTGGTGATCCCAGACCAAAGATTCATCCTTGATATCGTTTTTCTCAGCAAAAGCTTTGATGATCAGTATGGTTTGGTTGGAGATTTCCGCAGTTTCGATGTCAAACTCAAAATATTCGTCCGCATTTTCATGTAACCATTGATAACGTACTGATTTGTCCTCTTGCTGATCCAAGATTTTAGCTTTGTCAGGCTCGCTGCCGTTCCAAGAAAAGGCAAAAATGCCATCGCGCTCGTTAACAGAGTCTGCAAACCATTCTTGTAATCCGGATGCTGTGGAAAGGAAACCATACAGTATGGATGGCGAGCATTTTATCGGATATTCTAATGTGTATAATTGCTTTTTTGCCATTAAATAATTTTTTTGGGGTAACCAAGTGCTTGCAATGATATAAAAATTCAGTATAGAAAAAAAAATATTTACATAAATAATTATTCCGACGCATGTGAAAACGATACCAATGTGATTATCGGTCAATTTTTCGTAACATTGCCCAAAGCTTTTCCATGAATCTGATGAGTTCTGCCATATCTCGACTAGCTCGGTTTCGCTACTGGCGAATAGAGTCTTGGGTGGAACATCCGATTGATGCCCAAAACGAAGTGCTAGACAACTTGTTGATGCACGGTCAATATACCATTTACGGGGAAAAGTATGGAATGACCAGAAACTGGACTGCGGAAGAATTTAGGAAAAATATTCCCATCTGCACTTACGAAGACCTTCTTCCCTTTATTGACAAAACAAAAGCCGGAGAAGAAAATGTACTTTGGAATACACCAGTAAACTGGTTTGCCAAAAGTAGTGGTACAAGTGGTGGTAAAAGCAAGTTTATTCCCATATCAGAAGAAAGCCTTGAAAACTGCCATTATCAAGGAGCCAAAGATGTTCTCTCCATGTATTACAATTGTTATCCAGATAGCCAATTGTTGACCGGAAAAGGACTTGTAGTTGGAGGAAGTCATCAAGTTAGTCAACTCAACGAGGATATCTATTATGGAGATCTCAGTGCAGTATTGATGCAAAACACACCTTTCTGGGGCGAATGGATTCGTACGCCACAGTTATCCATCGCTTTGATGGATGAATGGGAGAGTAAGATTGAAGCCATGGCGCATGCTACCATAAAGGAAAATGTGACTTCTATTTCGGGTGTTCCTTCTTGGACGATGGTATTGTTAAATCGCATTTTAGAGATCACAGGAAAGCAAAATATTGCGCATATATGGCCAGATCTTGAATTGTACATGCACGGTGGTGTTTCATTCACTCCGTACAGGGAAGCATTTGCCTCTATCATTGGAAAAGATATACACTATCTCAATATGTACAATGCCAGCGAAGGTTTTTTTGCGGCGCAGGATATGCCCAATGTAGAAGGTATGTTACTTTTCTTGGAACACGGTATTTATTACGAATTTCTTCCTTTGACTGAATTGGAAAAAGAAAATCCACAAACAATTACTCTCGAGGAGGTCTCTTTAGGACAATCCTATGCCATGGTGATCTCTACCAATGGAGGACTTTGGCGTTATCTGTTGGGCGATACAATAAGATTTACAAGTATTCATCCTTACCGTATTGAAGTTACCGGAAGGACTAAAGGTTTTATCAACGCTTTTGGAGAGGAACTCATTGTCGAAAATGCAGATAGAGCAATATCTTATGCGTGTAAGTCTAGTAATGCAAGTATATTGGATTATACAGCAGGGCCTGTTTACTTTGGATTCAATGAATCTGGTGCACATGAATGGATTATAGAATTTGATCAGGCACCAGAAAACTTAAGTGACTTCATTGATTCTTTGGATAAAGAGCTTCAAAACATCAATAGTGATTATGAAGCAAAACGTTACAATAATCTCATATTGAGCAAACCGATTGTCCATACGGTTGCGAAAGGTACATTTAACACTTGGATGAAAAAAAGAGGAAAACTTGGTGGACAACATAAAGTACCTCGATTGGCAAACAATAGGATATATTTGGACGAAATTTTAAGCGAAATAGAAGACCGTGCAAAGGTCACAGCATAGTACAGAGATGAACAAAAGAAAAAACAAACAAGCCAATAAATACCAATTATTGACACTAGTCTTTCTTGTAATCGCCATAGTGTATGTATGGCAATGTTATCAATCTTTTCAGATCGTGACAGACAATAGAAACAAGAAGATTATTTTCAACGCGATTGTTGCAGCGGTGGCGATTTTTGTGTCTTGGTTCTATTTCCGCGAAGCGCAAAGAAGCGTGGAAAAGGAAAAATAGGTGCCGTAAGATAATATTTGCTTGTGTCTCGTTTTCCCTACATTTGTATTTCACAAAAACCAGTATATGAATTTATTGCAGGATAAAGTTGCCATCGTTACCGGAGGTAGTAGAGGTATCGGTCTAGCTGTCGTCGAAAAACTAGCGGCCAATGGAGCAACTGTTGCATTTACCTATGTAAGTGATAGTAGTAAAGAAAAGGCGGAAGCCTTGGAATCCAAACTAAAAGAATTAGGTCAGAACGTCAAGGCATACCAGAGTGACGCCGCAAACTATGAATCCGGAGAGGCATTTGTAGCCCAAGTTTTAAAGGATTTCGGAAAGATTGATATTTGTGTGAACAATGCAGGAATCAGCATCGACAATCTTTTGTTGAGAATGACGCATGAACAATGGCAAAAAGTATTGGATACTAATTTGACCAGTGTGTTCAATTTGACTAAACACGTCATTCGCCCGATGATCAAGGCCAAAGGCGGGACGATTATCAATATGAGTTCTGTAATTGGTTTGCATGGTAATGCTGGACAATCCTCTTATGCTGCATCCAAAGCTGGTATCATAGGATTTACCAAGTCCATTGCACAGGAATTGGGTAGCCGCAATATACGTTGCAATGCCATAGCGCCTGGTTTTATTGAAACAGACATGACCAATTATCTCCAAGAGGGTGGAGCAGGAGAGGGTTACAAAGAACAAATTCCTTTGAAACGCTTTGGTAAAGGAGAGGATATTGCCAATGCCGTATTATATTTTGCTTCGGATATGAGCAACTACGTGACTGGCCAGACATTGAGTGTCTGTGGAGGAATGAGCATGTAGTATTAAAATGATATTAAAATCTTGGAAGGCCTTTCGACAATTCGAAAGGCTTTTTTAATTTGCGGTATATAAAGTTGTTCCTATTGAATCATCAAAACATAAGAAATGAGTACACTCGAAAAATTATTTGCAAAAAATCAGGATTGGGTAAAAAATAAAAAAGAAGAGGACAGTGAATTTTTCACGAAATTGGCAGCAGGCCAATCTCCCGAATACCTTTGGATTGGATGTGGCGACAGCCGTATACCCGCCGAAGAAATACTAGGATTGTCTGCCGGGCAAATATTTGTTCACAGAAATGTTGCTAACCAAGTCCTATCAACAGATATCAATGCCAGAAGTGTTATCGAATATGCATTGATCCACCTAAAGGTTAAACATGTTATCGTCTGCGGACATTATGGTTGCGGTGGTGTCAAAGCCGCTCTTTCCAATGATGACCTAGGTGAGACTTTAAATATGTGGTTGAAGAGTATCAAGGAAGTCTTTGTGGAAAACAAAGAAGAATTGGACGCTATCACCGACCCAGAACAACAGCAGGATCGATTGGTGGAATTAAACGTATTGAAACAGATCGAACGTCTAATTCACACATCTTCCTTACAGAAAGCATGGAAGGAAAATCCAGAACCACCAGTAATCCATGGATGGGCATTTTCATTAAAGACCGGACTAATTAAAAAATTGGCAGAAGTACAGCCAGATGAGAACAAGATTGAACAAATATTCCGCTTTCAGAATATTTGGAAATAAGCTAACCCACTCCTTAGGAGAGTTAGATTATAAAGAATCAAAAGGCTCGCTTTCGCGAGCCTTGCTATTTGTGTAAAAAGGTATTTCTAGCCTTTAATATCGATATTGAAATCCACCAATTTCACGAATTCCTTGATGCGACCACGCAGGTCGTCAATAGTAATTTCTTTTAGACGTTCCGTTCCAAATTTTTCACAACAGAAACTTGCCAATGCAGAGCCTACGATGATGGCTCTTTTCATATTGTCAAAAGAGATGTCATCTGTCTTCGCTAGATAACCAATAAAACCACCTGCAAAAGTATCGCCTGCTCCAGTAGGGTCAAATACTTCGTCCAAAGGCAATGCTGGTGCAAAAAATATCTGGTTTTCATGAAACAACAAAGCACCGTTTTCGCCTTTTTTGATGATCAAGGTTGTTGGTCCCATCGTCAATATTTTCTTGGCAGCTTTTACCAAGGAAAATTCATTGCTTAGCTGTCTCGCTTCGCTATCATTGATAACCAATACATCTACTAATTTCAATACATCCATTAATTCGTCCCAGGCCGTATCCATCCAAAAATTCATGGTGTCCAACATGATTAATTTTGGTTTGGTCTTCATTTGTTGGATGACACTTTTTTGAGCAGGAGGATAAAGATTGCCCATCATCAAGAACTCAGATGATTGGTAATTGTCCGGAACTACTGGATTGAAATTAGCCAATACATTTAATTCGGTAGCCAATGAGTCTCTGGTGTTCATGTCCAAGTGATAACGACCTTTCCAAAAAAAGGATTTTTGGTCAGATACTATTTCTACTCCATCTGTTGCAACCCCACGACTGTTTAGTTCTTTTAATTCATCCAAAGGAAAATCGTTGCCGACAATGGAGATTTGCTTTACTTCTGCACCAAGTATACTGGCTGCATAAGCTATATAAGTTGCTGAGCCCCCGATTACTTTACCGGATTCGCCAAATGGCGTTTCTAACTCATCAAAGGCCATGGTGCCTAGAGAAATCAATGACATAATTTAAAGTAGTATATTGACTAAAATACAAGATAATTGCGGGCGCAAAGGTATTGTTTTTAACAGAATAAAACGTTTCGTTAAAATTCTTCCTCCTAAATAGAAAAGAATATGGATTTTGCCATTTGTTGAATGCTGCTCTTATAAGAGACACTCTTTTTTTATTGCAATATTTTAGGCCTTGATTTTCAATAATTCGTTTCATTAATTCACAACATTTCGCTAGTTTTGAGGTAATTGTATCACTTCTTTTAAACAATCATTGTGAAAAAAAATATTTTGTTCGCGATGGCAATAGTTCTGTCGCTTGCAGCCATCACAAGTTCAAGTTGCCATAGTCCATCTAAAGATAAAACCGAAACATCCACAACTTCTTCTGGAGATGACCTTACCCAAAATCCAGATTATCAAAAAGGTTTTGAACTAGTACAAAGAAACGATTGCCTCACTTGTCATACTGTTTCCACTACAGCAACGGGACCTTCTTTTTCGGATATTGCCAAGAAATATACGGATGCTGATGTTGCCCACCTTGCAGACAAGGTTATCAAAGGCGGAAGTGGATCATGGGGACAATCTCCTATGACTCCACATCCTACACTAAGTAAAGCAGATGCAGAGCAAATGGTGAAATACATACTCCTACTTAAAAATCAAGGAGAATAAATTTTTTCAATATATAGCAAGGGCAAACCAAGAGTTTGTCCTTTGGTTTGTTTCAATTGATAGCCATGACCGACGAGCAATACATGCAACTGGCACTAAAAGAAGCACATAAGGCTTTTGATGCGGACGAAGTCCCTATTGGAGCTATCGTTGTTTTGCGCGATAAGATTATTGCCAAAGCGCACAATCAAGTGGAACTTTTACACGATCCTACAGCACATGCTGAAGTATTGGCGATCACAACTGCGTGTAGCCATCTAGGTGCCAAATATCTCCCGGATGCTACGCTGTACGTAACAGTCGAACCATGCTTGATGTGTAGTGGAGCATTACACTGGAGCAAAATCGGCCGGGTTGTATTCGGAGCTTATGATGATAAAAATGGTTACCGTAAATATACAGAGCATCCATTTCACCCAAAGACGCAGTTAACAGGTGGTATTTTGGCTGAAGAAAGTGCTGATTTGCTAAAGTTATTTTTTCGTCAAAAAAGATAATGAACTTGATGCCCTAATTTTTGTTAGTTAACTTTACGGGCGAGTTTTAAGCAAGATTAAAATTCAAATTATTTTTTAACCTCAAATAAAAATTTATAGTTATGGCTTTTACATTACCAGAATTGCCTTATGCGTACGACGCATTGGAACCACACATAGACAAAGAAACAATGACAATACATCACGATAAGCATCACCAAGCTTACGTGACAAATCTTAATAATGCTATCGCTGGAACTCCTGAAGAAAGCAAAACATTGGAAGAATTAGTAGCCGTTGCAGGTACATTGCCTAAGCCAGTACGTAATAATGCTGGTGGACACTGGAACCACAGCTTCTTCTGGGAAATCCTTTCTGCAAACGGTGGTGCTCCATCTGGTGCATTATTGGATGATATCAACGCAACTTTCGGTTCTTTGGATACTTTAAAAGAACAATTGAACGCCAAAGCTGCTGGTCAGTTTGGTTCAGGTTGGGGTTGGTTGATCGTCAACAAAGACGGTAAATTGGAAATCACTTCAACGCCTAACCAAGATAATCCTTTGATGGATGTTGCGGAAGTAAAAGGTTCACCATTGATCGGTATCGATGTCTGGGAACACGCTTACTATTTGAAATACCAGAACAAACGTCCTGATTACCTTAAAGCAATCTGGAGCGTTATCAACTGGAACAAAGTAGCAGAACATTACGCTAAAGCAAAAGGATAGTTTTTATCTTTTTTGATATTAAAACCCTCGAAACATAGTTTCGAGGGTTTTTGTTTGTGTTAACAATCTATTAGGAAGAAAAAATTCCAACTTTTTTTAATTTCAATATTTCAAGAGAAATTAAACATTGTTAAAACTAAAATTACCATTATGAAAACTTTACTCACGGGTCTTTTCGTATTTTTATGCAGTTCTATTTTTGCCCAATTGCCATCTACTGCTACTTTTAAGACGTTGAAATCTTATAAGAAAATTAATTTCACGGAGGTGCATCAGGATGGCAAGGACTCCATAACCAATAAGTCAATACCTATGTTTGTGCAAACCGTCACTTTTGATAAGGAAAGCCCCTCTTACCAAAATGCTTTGTCAACGATAAATAAATTGACAAGCCTAAAGGACTATCAAAATCTGACATCTGCTAAAGAGGACGATAATGAAATAAAGGTTTATAATTATGACAAAAAACCTGATTCTGAGATACTAGTTTTTTCCAAAGATGCAGATGGTAATGTGACTTTCGTGTCTATTTCCGCCAAGAATCTTACCAAAGAACAAAAGGAACAAATGCGTAAAGTGAGCATCAAATAGCCTTTTCTTAACAAAATCTTTAACGCTCAAGTTAAGAAAGAAATAATCCTTTTATCTTTAATGATAAAATCAAAAACCTATGGGCAAATTTATCTTGAAAAAAGGCGAGGACAGCCAATTCTATTTTAACCTAAAAGCAACAAATGGTCAAGTAATCCTTTCTAGTGAAGGTTACAAAGAAGAATCTTCCGCATTGAATGGTATTGAATCTGTTAAGAAAAATGCACCTGACGATGCCAAATACGATCGGGCGACATCTTCCAATGACAAACCGTTTTTTCGCTTAAAAGCAAGTAATGGTCAAATAATTGGGAAAAGTGAATTGTACGAAAGTAAGGCAGCTATGGAAAACGGTATTGAATCCGTCAAAAAGAATGCGCCTGACGCTTCTACTGAAAAAGAATATTAGTCAAATGGTTGGTTCAAAAACGAAAATGGTCGGAAACAATTCCGACCGTTTTCGCTTATTCTGTAAAAGAAGCTCTAAGCTACTTTCAGATGGTTCAATTTGCTCTTGTCAAATTTGTTTTTGGCATATTCCAAGTCAATATGCAGTTTTTTGGTATTAGTTCCAGGTAGTTCGAACATCGCGTCTGTCAATATGTTTTCGCAAATGCTGCGGAG
>QFOI01000132.1 GCA_003241175.1 Pseudopedobacter saltans | reverse complement strand
GACACCTTTTGAACGTGCTAATCCAGATAGTATCGACACCAATAGACGCAAAAGGATTGCCAAAGGATCAGGCAAGGAAATGACGGATATCAATGCTTTCATGAAACAGTTTGAGCAAATGCGCCAGATGATGAAGATGATGAACAAGATGCCGATGGGTATGATGAAAAGATTTACCGGAATGTAATATTGGTTCATCTTCACTTGTCTTATTTTTGATATTATTAAAAGATAATTTATGATTCAAAGAATACAATCCGTCTGGTTACTCTTGGCGGCAATATTTGCAATATTATCCATCAACCAAACCTTCTTTATGGGAAGTGAATTGGGACAGCCAGCAACCTTTTTAAAAGGTTCTTCGGATATGTTTATATTGGTAATGACTATTGTTCTTGCTGCGGTTTCTTTCATTGCTATATTTATGTTTAAAAATAGAAACAAGCAAATCTGGATGGTTGTTTTCGCTTTAGTTTTGAGTATATTTTTGATTGTGATTTACTTAATGAAAATCAAAGATCTGTTAGGTAATATTTCTCTGACTTCTATATTTGTTTTTATCATACCTATTTTCTTGTTGTTCGCGATAAGAGGTATTGCTAGGGACAAAAAACTGATAAAAAGTGTTGACCGATTGAGAGGTTGACATTTACAAGAAAAGCAGTCAATATCGACTGCTTTTCTTATTTACTTGTATCATTTTTCAACATTTTAATATGAAAAAACTTTTATTGGCCTTATTTGCATTTTGTTCTTTTCAGTACTGCTTCGCTTACGGTACCACCGGACATCGCGTCGTTGCTGAGATAGCACAAAGGCATCTGACTCGTCATGCACGCAAGGAAATAGAAAAATTAATCGGCAACCAAAGAATGGCTTTTTGGGCAAACTGGCCGGATTTTATCAAATCTGATACGACAGGAAAATGGAAAAGTGCCTCTAAATGGCATTATGTCGATCTTCCAGGAGGTTTGCAAAAAGACCAATTCATTACGGATCTAAAAGCTCTGCCTGGGGAAAATCTGTACACCCAGATTACTGCAATGGAAAATCAACTAAAGGAGAAATCTCTTCCTTTGGAACAACGCCAGATTGCTTTACGCTTTTTAATACACCTTATTGGAGATTTGCACCAGCCGCTTCATGTAGGTCGTGACGAAGACCAAGGCGGCAACAAGATCAAAGTGACATGGTTCGGAAAACCGACCAATCTACATGCCGTTTGGGATGAATCGTTAGTCGATTACCAACAATATAGCTATACGGAATACGCTACAGTATTGGATGTTGCTAGTAAAGATCAGGAAAAAATATGGGTCAATAGCCCGTTGGAAGATTGGTTCTATGAATCCCATGTTTTATCAGACAAAGTGTATGACAAAACACCTGACGGATCAAAATTAAGCTATGGCTACAATTATCTTTTCGTGAATGATTTGAACGATGAATTGACAAAAGGAGGCCTGCGTCTGGCTAAAATACTGAACGAAATTCTTTAGAGTACAAATCAAATACTAAAAAAAGCTCCAATACATTAGTTGTATCGGAGCTTTTTTATTTCCCGAAAGCGAAAGTCATTTTCCCAATTGCGTAAACACCAGTTATAGGTGTAAAAGTAGTTTTGCAAAAACCTGTTAACAATTTGTTTAGCAAAACCAACTTACATACATGATTATTTTTTGCAAATCCTTGAAAAAGTGTTGGATACTCGCACTTTTTGTATTGACAACCAACTATTTACATGCCCAGACAAAACAATTGGGTATTATCGACGGTAAAGTTTTAAATGCGGATAAACAACCGGAGGAAAATGTCATTTTAATATTGCAACCTCTTGGTAAGGTAACCACAACGGATGATGGTGGCAATTTTCAGTTCAGAGGTATTCCCTATGGAAAATATTCTATTACCGTAAAATCTCTTGGAGTATCCGGAAACAGTTTGGACATTGAGCTCAATACTCCAAAGATCACAGCTGGAACTATCCAACTAGTAGAAAGTGCATCGGATTTGGATAAAGTGATTGTATCTTCTTCTTTTAAAAATACCAATAAGAACAGTGCACAAGTGGCTAGGATGCCAATGACCTATATTGAAAATCCACAGAATTATGCTGTTATACCCGTCGAATTGCTAAGAAACCAGCTAGTAACCACGACAGAACAAGCCTTACTCAATATTCCAGGCGTCAGCAATATGTCTGTAGCAGGCGGTAGTGGCGGATCTACATTACAATTTATGTCCCGTGGTTTTACCAATGGATCTATTATGTATAGAAATGGTGTAGCAACAGGCTACGTGTCGTTGACCGACCTTTTTGACTTGGAAAGAATTGAGGCCATCAAGGGACCATCCGCAACTTTATTTGGAGGTAACCAAGGCGCTTCTTACGGTGGCGTTTTTAATTTAATCACTAAAAAACCTTTGGAAGTCAGAAGAGGTGAGGTTTCCTATACGACAGGAAGTTTTGAAATGTCGAGAACAACATTGGATTACAACACTCCGTTGAACGAAGATAAAACGGCATTATTTAGATTTAATGGCATGTTTGACAGCAGAAACACTTTTCAACAATTGTCACAGAAAAATGTAGGTTTAGCCCCATCTTTGTTGATTAAGGCAAATGATCGATTGACCTTGCATTTCGATGGTTATTATTACAATAGCGTTCGCCCCATCATTTTGTTTGGCTTCTCCCCTCCTCCTGGAGGTACTACTGCTAATAGTGATTATGCAGGTAATATCAAGGACCTTCATTTAAATCCTAGTAATCCTTATGTTAATCCTGATTTCAATAGTGTACAACAGACTTGGTCTGTGATGGCAAAAGCAGATTACAAGCTATCTGACCATTGGATGTCAGAGACCAACTATTCTCTTGCACGAAGTAATAATCAGACCTACTACATTTCCCTTTCTGCCAATAAGAAAACCACTACGGATACTGCTGTTATTACTAGAAGCGTATTGTATATGCCTTACAGTCAATTGTACACACAGCAATTCCAACAAAACTTCATTGGAGATTTTAAGATCGGAGAAATGAGAAATAGGCTACTTATTGGTTTGGATTATTTTAGAACCAATGTAGGACAATCGAGAGGTTCTATTCCTTATGACAATATTTTGGAAACAGCAAACGACGCCCAGAAAATGCTAAGAAAAGCAAGAGTGGATAGTATAGCCGTAAAAACCAATTTTTCCGCAGGGCGCAGCATTCAAAACAATTACGGTGCTTACGTTTCCGAGGTTTTGAATCTTACAGATAGATTATTGTTGATGGCCAGTGTTCGTATCAATAGATATCAGGTGACAACCACCAATCCTGTAACGGACTACAAGCAAACATCTTATTCTCCAAAAATGGGTATTTCTTATGAAATTTTGGAAAACGCATTGTCCATCTATGGAAACTATACAAATGGTTACAACAATACAACAGCTCAAGATTCCGTTGGCAATTTCCTTAAACCCGAATATGCTAACCAACTAGAAGGAGGTTTCAAGTTTGACGTATTTCATCATCGTTTAACGGGTACTGTCAGCTATTATGACATCAAAGTGAAAAACAAAGTTCGTGCAGTTTCAGGAACTAACTATTCTGTACAAGATGGAAAAGTTAGAAGTCGTGGTTTGGATGTAGATATTTTGGCCAATCCGATCCCAGGTTTGAACATTGCGATGGGATATGGTTATAACAATATTAAATACACTGAATTGTGGACAACAGTCAGTGGTAAGTTAGTCAATCTTGCGGGCAACAGAGTCGAAGCAGCTCCACACCACGCTGCTAATCTATGGGCCAACTATGGATTTACTTCTGGTACATTGAAAGGTTTTGGTTTGGGTTTTGGAGGGAATGGACAAAGTAGTTCATTCACCAACAATACCAATACTATCACTTTAAATGGTTATACGGTGATGGGTGCAAGTGCATTTTATGATGCAGCCAAATTTAGATTAACAGCTAAAATTGACAATATTGCCAACAAGAAATATTTCACATACAATGCTTGGCTCAATGCAGGGCCAACACGGATGTTATCCTTTAATCTAACCTATAGATTCTAGTTACGAACCCGTATTTATTGTAAGAGCACAACCTTTTTTAAAGAGGTTGTGCTTCAGTATTTAAAAAAGATATGAACAAATCAAAGTCAAAGAAGTCATTATTTAGTCGCATCAATGCGTGGTTGCATTTGTGGTTGGGTATTTTTGCAGGAATTATTTTGGTGTTTGTTGCGCTCACAGGAACTGTTGTCGTTTATGGAGACGAAATCATTGAATGGTCTGCCGGAAAGTCTCGTTTTATACAAGAAGTCAAATCCGAAAAAATTCCTTTGGAAACGCTCATCCAAAAAGTAAAAAAAGAAATTCCAAAATCTAATATCTCTGAAGCCACGGTCTACAAAAATCCAAAACGTGCCTTACGACTTAGAGCGTTTGCCAAAGGAAAAGGATTGTCATTTATATATGTAGATCAATATACAGGACAGATATTGAAAAATGACCGAACCGCTAATTTCTTTTACATCATGGCTCATCTCCATGCTTCGTTTATGTGGCACGGAACAGGGGAATGGATTGTAGATATTGCAACGATTATTTTCTTGATTGAACTCATTTCTGGCATTATACTTTGGTGGCCAAGAAAATGGACCAAACATACACGTGATGCCAGTTTCAAAATAAAATGGAAAGCCAAATTCAAACGTGTAAACTATGATCTGCATAATGTTTTGGGATTTTATGCGTCCTTATTGGCCTTGATATTGACCGTTACAGGATTGTTGATAGCATTCAAACCCATGGCCGAAGGAACGGCTAAACTTTTCGGAGGTGACATAAAAACAAAATGGCAAAAAACAATGCCAAAAGCTGATTTTACCAAAGAAACAGTTCCTGCATATACTATATTCGAAAAAGAATTTGAGAAATTTCCCAATCAAAAGATGGCGCAACTATGGACATACAATACAGACTCCATAGGTTTTTACATGGTGACAACAGCAACCAAAATGGGCTTAAAAAGTGCCGAAAACGCACATGTTTCTATATTGGATAAATACTCTGGAAAAGAGTTGGACATCAAACCGACCTACATGAAAGGGGAATATATCGAAAACAATGTCTGGCAATTACACATGGGCACTTGGATGGGGCCTATTGGTAAACTATTTACATTTATTTGTGGTCTAGTATGTACGTCTTTGCCAATAACAGGCTTTTTGATTTGGTGGTTAAAAGGCAAGAAGAAGAAAAGAAAGATTACGATAGCTTAAACGAGGAATTGGCTTGTCTTTCAGCATAATCCTTTAGCATGTTGTTTCTATCAACCAAAAATTTTCTCATATAGCTGATCAATACTATTTTATTGAATATTTTACCCAATATGCCAAACGGGGATTCAAAATAAAAAATATCCTCCATCATGGTCTTTTTACCATTTATTTGGAAGTAGTGATCATGGCAGATCATTTTAAAAGCACCTTTTACTTGCTCATCTCTGAAATGAAATGGCATTCCCATTGCGGTGATTTTGGAGGTAAGTTTTTGTTTGATACCAAAATGAATAGCTTGCCAAGTAACAGTTTCACCTAATTCAATGAGTCCAGTCAATCTTCCTGCTATAGCTTTTTCCTTTGTTTTGGCCGTTGTCACCGAATGAAAATCTATACTCCGCGCAAGATTAAAACAGCTTGCTATATCAGCATTGATAATTGTTTTCAGATGTATAGTTGGCATTTATCTCCTTGTTAATATAGCAAGATATTGATCATTTTCATCTTCAAACAAAACTTCCATTTTCCAGCCATTTTCCTCTGCAATTTTGTTCATTGTTTTGGCATCGATATACAACCATTTGAACCATTCTGTTTTCATTCTTTTGTAAGCATATTGATAGGATACTTCGCCATAGTAATGGTTAGGCATTGGAATGTCTTCGTACATATATTTTACGTCCGAAGAATCAAATACAATTTTTCCGTCGCTTTTCAATATAGACTTTGCCTTTTGTAGGAAAAGTGGAATCCTGTCAACGGTTCCACATATTCCAATACCATTCATCAAAAGTAACAAAGTGTTGTATTGAGGTAAATGGGCAGAAAAGAAATCTTCATTTTTAATATTGGCTATACCTCTCGACCTCATCACGTCAGCAGAATGGCTTGATATTTCCAATGCGGTAACATTTTCTCCCCTTTCCTGAAGAAATAGTGTGTGAGCTCCTGCGCCAGCTCCAATATCCAAAATGGAACCCTCGCATTGCTGCAAAGCCAATCTTTCCAACAGGGGAAAATCTTCTTCCTGTCGAAAATAGATGTCAACAGGCATCTCTACTTTAGGTCCGAAAAGATCGTGAATGTAAAGCTTGCTTTGGCTTTTGCTGTAATAATGCTCTTTGATAGCGATGCCAGGAAGATCTACCACGTTTAGGAATTATAGACACCCTGTTTACTTTTGGAACGGGTGCTTTGTTGTGAACGGATACGACTTAACGTTTCTTGCGAAATACCTAGATAGGAAGCAATGTCTCCCAATGGTGCGCGCAAAGCAACTTCTGGATAACGGACGACTAATAGTTGATATCTTTTTTCCGCAGGCTGGAATACTGTTGAATAAATTCGTTCGGAAAGTTCGCTCAGTAGATTATAGGTAAGAAGTCTGGCAAAACGTTCCATCTCTTTAAGTTCAAATAGATCATTCAAGGATTTGTAGTCTATGGAGTAAAGAATAGCATCTTCCAGTAATTCCAGATTGAGATAGGTTGTTTTCTTTTGGAAAAAGCTATCGTTACACGTGATGAAGTTGCCTTCGGATGCAAACCAGCCTGTTATGTCTTTCCCTTCTTTCTGATAAAAAAGACGAGCAAGTCCCTTTTCAACAAAATAAAGCTTGTTGCAAACGGTGTTTTGTTTTTCCAAAATAGTACGTTTTGGATGTTTTTCCTCTACAAAAGCGGCTGCAATCCTGGCTTCTACATGAGGCAGAAGTTCAACAATGCTATTGATATACTTCATTAAGCGCTCTTTGCCCATCGATTAGGTTTTATCTTTTTGAATAACAATTAATTAACAAACACCTGTTAGTTAATTTGATATAAATCAAAGGTAATAATAAATATAATTCGGTATTTGCAGCCAGTTTAAAAATTGGCGTTTGCTTAAATAAATGCGATAAAAGTCAAATATCGATATGAAAAGAAATATTAAAAAGGTTGCGGTGCTAGGTTCAGGGATCATGGGCAGTCGGATCGCTTGTCATTTTGCTAATGTTGGTATTCAGGTATTGTTGTTGGATATCGTTCCCAAAGAGCCCAATGAGGCTGAAGCAAAAAAAGGTTTGACGCTTGAATCAAAAGTTGTTCGTAATCGTATTGTGAATGATGCCTTGCAGGTAGCTTTGAAATCCAACCCTTCTCCTATTTACAGAAAATCATTTGCATCAAGGATTTCCACTGGAAATTTTGATGACAACATGAAGGGTATTGCTGATTGTGACTGGGTTATCGAAGTTGTTGTTGAAAACCTTAACATCAAGAAAATCGTTTACGAGAAAGTAGAGCAGTTCCGTAAACAAGGTACATTGATTACGTCCAATACTTCAGGTATTCCAATTCATCAATTATTGGAAGGACGTAGCGAAGATTTTGCCAAGAACTTCTGTGGTACGCACTTTTTTAATCCTCCAAGATATTTACGCTTATTGGAAATTATTCCATCTGAAAAAACCGATCCGGAAGTTATCGAGTTCCTTAATGATTTTGGTCAAAAAGTATTGGGGAAAACAACGGTTATCTGTAAAGACACTCCAGCTTTCATCGGAAACCGTATTGGTGTTTTCGGTATTATGGATATTGTGCATTTGGTCCCACAACTTGGGTTGACAGTGGAAGAAGTAGATAAATTAACTGGTCCAGTTATTGGCCATCCAAAATCTGCAACTTTCAGAACCAGCGACGTTGTCGGTTTGGATACAATGGTACACGTTGCCGATGGTGTTTATGAAAATTGCCCTAATGACGAGTCTCGTAACTTGTTTCAATTGCCAGATTATATTAAAAAAATATATGAAAACAAATGGTTGGGAGACAAAACTGGTCAAGGTTTTTACAAAAAGATAAAAGATGAAAACGGCAAGTCACAGATTTTGGCGTTGGACCTTAATACATTTGAATACAAACCATCTCAAAAAGTAAAATTTGCGACTTTAGAAGCGACCAAGACCATTGCAGATCTTGAGCCAAGGTTCAAAGTGTTGGTAGCAGGAAAAGATAAAGCTGGTGATTTTTACCGCAAATCATTTTCTGGATTATTCCAATATGTCTCCAACAGGATTCCAGAAATCACAGATCAATTGTTCCAGATTGACAATGCTGTTGAGACAGGTTTTGGATGGGAATTAGGACCTTTCAAAACTTGGGATGCTATTGGCGTAAAAGCCGGTGCAGAGATGATGGAAAAAGAAGGAAAAAAAGCAGCGGCATGGGTATATGAAATGATCGAAGCGGGATT
>QFOI01000783.1 GCA_003241175.1 Pseudopedobacter saltans | reverse complement strand
GCGAACGAAGGAAGTACTCTATAGAAAATGCTTAGGAGCTATTTCCCGCTTTCCGTTGCAATCTTTTTTGCAGACAATTTCCACTTCTATAAACCCGAAGTTCACGCAAAAAAGGATTTCCACTGCAATCGGGGCTAGGGATTTTCTTTATCCAAACAGCATTTGTCAGTTAAAGTTTATTGTCATTTGGCAATGAAGCTCTCGAACTCAGTCAATAATCAATGTCTCAATTTTGGCTTGCACTTCTTTACTCTTCAACCTTAAGATAATAAAATACAATTCCGGAAACTGCAGTGCGATCTCATCCCAGCTTTGCGTCAGTTCATAAGCATTATCAATGCCTTGTATCAGGCTAGCCATAAAATGCTTTTTACGCTGAATCAAACCACGGAAACCATAAGCGCCCAGAACCTGAAGAAAACGCATCAGTTTCATCCACTCAAAAGATTCTGCTAGGTTTTTTTTATCATCATCATTCCAAAAGGAGAGGTAATAATCCAACATTTCCGCTTTGAATTCCTTTGTGAAATTCGCCTTAGCCTGAAAAAGAAATGAAATCACATCATAGATTGCCGGACCTTCCATCGCAGATTGATAATCAATAAAGAAAACCTCATCATTCTCATTTACCAGAATATTTCGCGACTGGAAATCCCGGATCATCAAGGTTTTCGGCTTCAGATTCTGGATTCTTTCAGAAATTAGCTTGAATTCTTTAAGTAATGTTGATTTATGATACTCAATTTCCAGCACATCCACTAGGTAGTTTTTAAAATAATAGAGATCGTGTGTGATGGGCAGATCATCATACTTTTCATATTCGAAGCTGTTGCGAAATTCTGTTTTTCCCAAAGTTTTCATCTGTAACTGGAATAATTTTTCAAGACTTTTCCGCACCAGTGATTTTACACGTTCACTTTGCCCTTCATTAGAAATTACTTCGGAAAGCGTTTCATCCCCAAGAAATTCCTGAATGTAAAGCGTATGATCTGTGTTGATTTTGAGGATTTTGGGCGTGTTAAGATTCAGACTTTCAAATAAATCTGATAAATAAAAAAATGCATTATTCTCGCGGAGATTT
>QFOI01000782.1 GCA_003241175.1 Pseudopedobacter saltans | reverse complement strand
CAAATTTCGGATTCACAGAAAAAGAAAAAAAATCAGGATTAACAAGAGACCAGATTTACGCACTAGCTTCAATTGTTTATAAAGAATCTGGCGGAAAACCTGATGAACAAAGAACAATTGCGGGATTATATCTTAACCGTTATAAAAAAGGAATGAAGCTGCAAAGCGATCCAACTGTAATTTATGCAGTAAACAAAGCAAGTAATTTCACTCAGCAAATCAAAAGAGTTTATTACAAACACCTGAAAGAACAATCTCCATATAATACTTATGCGAATAAGGGAATTCCGCCTGGACCAATTTGTATTGTAGATAAAAACTCCTTGCTTGCAGTTTTGGACGCAGAAAAAAACAACTATATTTTTATGTGTGCCGATCCTGCGAGATTCGGTTATCATAAATTCACAGATAATGATGCTGAACACGCTAAAAATGCAAAAGCCTATCAAGACTGGCTGAACAGCAGGCAAATCAAGTAAAAATTAGCGAAAGCGAAAAATAAACAATAATGGAACGAACGGAAATCGTAAATGTAATTCAGAAAAAAATCTTTGGACTAGCGCTGACAGTTGGTGCTGCAAGCTTCGTAATGGCTCAGCAAAAAGTGACTATTTCTGGAACCGTAAAAGATGCAAATGGAGGTGTAGGATATGCATCAATAACTTTTAAAAATCAGCAAAACAACCAGTTAAGCGATGCCGCTCTTGCAGATGTCAATGGAAATTACAAGGTAGAACTTGCTCCGGGAAATTATAATGTGAGCATTGAAGCTGTAGATTATAAAAAATTCACACAAACCATTAGAGTTGAAAAAGCGGGAGCAATAGCGCCATTTATCATTGTTTCTGATGGAAAAGCCAATCTTAATAACACAACAGACATCCAAGGTGTGGTAATTACTGCTGCTTCTACAAAACCATATAAAGTTGAATTAGACAAAAAAACATACGATCCTTCACAAGATATTGTAAGCAAAGGTGGTAGTTTGCAGGATGTTCTATCCAATGTTCCTTCAGTTTCTGTAGATACTGACGGAACTGTATCTATGAGAGGCAGTTCTAATGTGAGATTTTTGATAAACGG
>QFOI01000131.1 GCA_003241175.1 Pseudopedobacter saltans | reverse complement strand
TGGATAAAACAATTTTATTTACTCTTATCAAAAAATGTGTTGATTCTGTCCAACAAGTCTTGATAATGGTACTTTGTAACCTGATCACTAGTGGCTGAAACAGATGAAGTAAGTTGTGTTTGCAAATTTCTCAATTCCGCTCTAGCAATTGCATTAACTTCCGCATTAGTAGGCGCACTCATGCTAGACGAAATAATCATGTTACCAATCATCTGTGTTGACGGAGTTGATGGTTTTGGATCAATGATCTCCATCAAGTTGTCCACATAAACTTTTTGAAGGTTTTTGCGAGGTGCGGAAACGGCACTGTTGGTTTTTAATTCCTTCCAAATGCCATCATGCAAATCTCCCATATATTCTGAAACAGAATAAGTCGTATCACCAAATGTATTGGTGGCCGCTTGCAACAGCCCAAGCCTTCTAGAAGATAATATGCTGCTCAATACATTTGTTTGAATACTGTAGACACGATTGCTGCCTGCCGGGTCGAAAACTTTGGTCATAATATTTTTGTCTAATAACCATTCTGGCGTTTCAAACAATTGCGTATTCAAAAAAGCAACCGCCCTTTTTTGTTTTTCCTTCGGAGTCGCTGTGTACACCGCACCATCCTGTTCCACCGTCTTGTAAGTGTTTTGCAATCCACCAATATTTTTGACTACATGGTTGATGTATCTATTGAATTGGACAATTACTTGATTGTACATTGCCGAGAGGTTGGAATAGTCATCGGCTTCTTCTTTTGTCCATTCAGGAAGATTGGCAATTACTCTTTGAAGATTCTTGATACCATAGGTATTGGCAATCATATTGTCGTCACCAAGATCTTCCGTCTGAGAACGAGGATCTAAGTCCATACCTTCGCCTCCGAACCACAATCTCGGATTTTTGTTTAAGGCATCGATAGTCCATTTGTTGACGATTTTTTTGTCTTCTTCATCAGTTTTGGCACCTGAATAAGAATATCCCCATTTGATGGCCCATTTATCATAATCTCCGATTCTTGGGAAAATGCCAATTTCAGAAACATTATCTTCTGGTTGTGCCACATAATTGAAACGAGCATAATCCATGATGGACGCCGTGTGTCCATTGGCTTCTACCCATTTTTTGTTACGCAAAAGTTCAACTGGGGTTTTGCTACTGCTTCCCATATTGTGACGTAATCCCAAGGTGTGACCAATTTCATGAGAAGAAACGAAACGGATAAGGTTGCCCATCAATTCGTCGTCATACTTCATTTTTCTAGCTTTTGGATCTATTGGTCCTGCTTGTATCATGTACCAATCATGCAAAAGTTTCATGACATTGTGATACCAGCCAATATGGCTTTCTAGGATTTCACCACTTCTAGGGTCATGCACATTAGGTCCATACGCATTCTCAATGTCGGAAGCGAAATAACGAACGACGCTAAAACGTGCATCTTCCATACTCATAGTCGTGTCGTTTTCGGGCCACTCTTTTCCAACAATAGCGTTTTTAAAACCAGCTTTTTCAAAAGCTTTTTGCCAGTCGTTGATTCCCGCTATTAAGTAAGGCCTCCATTTTTTGGGCGTTGCAGGATCTATATAATAGATGATTTGCTTTTTAGGTTCTACCAATTGACCGCTTTCCCATTTTTTACGATCTTCTTCTTTGGGTTCTAAGCGCCATCTAACGACAAATGTTTTGTCCTCGACTTTTTGTTGGTCATCTCCATACTGCGTATAGTTGTCCGCAAAATAACCAACACGCTTGTCAAACATCCTTTTACTCATTGGTTTTTCTGGCAATAATAGGAAAGAACTGTTGAGTTCCATTGTCATGGGAGTATTGTCGCGAGGACGCATCATTGAACCTCCCATTAAAGAACTACCACCGCCACCACTATATGTCTTCACGGTCCTTATCTCAACGTTAACAGGGAATGCTTTTATAGATTTTATATAGCTTCTATCGCTCAATAGTGCACTTGCACCCAATCCTGTTTTTTTATATCCACTAAGACTCACAAGGTCGTTATCTCCTTTTATGAAATCCGTGACGTCAATGACTACAGAATTAGAGTCTTTGCCGTAAGCCTGTATTCCAAATGCTTGTAACAAAGGGTTTACGTTGGAATTAGCTACAGCCTTGAGAATTTGGTTGGTAGAGTCTGCCGAAGTGATGTCAATCAAACCTCTAATGAAAATATTTTTATCTGGTCCCTTTTCGAAATTAATTGTTTTTTGGCTGATGATTTCACCACCATAGGTTTGTGAATTGTTAGCGGAAACCTGCGCAAAACGATTAACGATCAAAATCGGTTTGCCAAACATCTTATTAGGTATTTCAAAATACCATTTATCATCTACTTTATGCACCCAAAACAATCCTTTCTGCGTAATGGCAGAATCCGTAATAACCTCTTTGTAAGGTTTGATGGTTACAGGTTTGGTTGGTTTGATTGGTTTTTTAGTGGTATCTGCCGCTGCATGGCCTTTTGCTAGGATTAATGTATCCTTTTTCGGAATGGAATCTTTCGGCAAAGGTTTGGGCTTTTGGGCCATTGCACTATGGGCCGAAAAAAGCATAGCAATAGCAAGTAGTTTTTGAAAATGCATAAATAGAAAACTTTTTAATTGTACGTTTTGCAATATACACACGTAACGTATCAAAAACAATAAAATATTTTGGTTAGAACTTTAAAACAGCTTCTTTTATACATTTGCTTTATGGAAAATTGTTGGAAGTTGTTTTTTTTATGCTTTATTTGTTCTTTTTCAATTGTAAAAGCACAAAATATGTCCAATCCGGAAATAGCTAAGGCTGTTGGTATTGTTGAGAAAAATTTAAAACCAGATCATCAATCCCAGTTCTTTCAGGTTAAAGTATTGAATGACGATTCCTTACTAGTGGAAACGACAAGCCGTGAGGCTGTGCGTCAATTGGATTCCCTACTTCCCAATGTTCCAAAAAAAATACAATTATTACCAGAAACCTTTGACGATAACAAGTCTTTTGGTGTTGTAAACCTTTCTGTTACCAATCACCGCGCTGCTCCCGCACAAGCTGCAGAGATGATGACGCAAGCTCTCATGGGGACAATGGTTCGCATATTGAAAAAACTTCCAACTGGCTATTTGCTTGTTCAGACGCCTGATAACTATATAGCTTATGTGGAGACCTCTGGAATTGCAGTTATGACCGAAAAAGAAAAAGACGAATGGGAGAAGATGTCCAAGTTGATATTCGTACAGTTATATGGAAATGTATATTCCTCTCCGGACGAAAAGTCTATTCCTGTTTCTGATATAGTTGCTGGTGATATGCTTGCTATTATTGGCAAAAAAGGAAAATTTTACGAAGTCCAATATCCTGATAGAAAAATTGGTTACATATCAAAAAAAGAAGCGATTCTTTACAGTGATTGGGTAAAAAGCAATAAACCAACTTTCGATAATATTTTTACTGTTGGCCAAAAACTAATGGGCGTTCCATACTTGTGGGGTGGTACTTCCATAAAAGGAGTTGACTGTAGTGGATTTATGCGAACTATTTTTTTGATGAATGGCATATTGCTTCCTCGAGATGCGTCTCAGCAAGCTAGAGTGGGAGAGAGCGTAGATATTGTGGAAAACGGTATTGTTAATGTCGAAAAGGCTAAACAAAATCTATTGCCGGGAGACTTGTTATTCTTCGGGACGAAGCGCGAAGACGGCACAGATAAAGTGACGCATGTCGCATTATATATTGGCAATGGCCGCTTTTTACAAGCATCTGGATTCGTAAAAATATCAGACTTTTCTCCATCGTCTCCTGATTATGATGCATTTCACATGAGTCAGTTTCTCAGTGCTAAACGAGTCCTTACTCATATTGGTGACGCAGGTATTACTCCATTCAAATAGCCTGTGCCTTCAGAAGAATCGATAGATACTTCACTCATATTCTTCCGGAAAAATTTTCAAACAATAATTACCCCCACCCTTATTCCCTCCCCTCAAAGGGTACGGTAGAGGGAGAGGTGCTTACAAAAAAATAATGCTATTTTATTTTATTGTAGTCTCTTCCAGCACAAGTATTGGCGTATGCACTTTAAACGCTAGTTGCCTAGTAAGACTTGTATGGAAAATAGTTTCCAAAATACCATATTTCCTTTCGAATAAAATGAGTAGTGTCACCGATTTTTGGTGGCAAAATTTTTCTATAGCTTGTAGTTTATTTGGATGTGTGATGACATCAAGTTTACTGTTGTGATCCTTGAATTGAAAGTTGATTCTATCAATATTGGGATTTTGGATATGGGCATTGTGGTCGTCATCGTCATCAATATTCAGTAGGAATAATTTTCCTACCTGCAATTGTTCGATGATAGATTTCGTATTTTCAAATGGGATCAATGCGGTATTGTGCGAAATGTCGATAGCCACCGTTGTTACCGGATTGTCTACCCATTTGGCTTTATGAGGAACAGCCAATATTGGACAAGTTGTTTTCCTCATTATATTGATAGTATTGCTCCCGATGAAATTTTGTTCTAGTTTGGTTTTCGTGGATATCCCAGTTATAGTTAGGTCTATTTTTTGGCTCTTGATTAACTCGTGTATGATGGGAATCAATTTGCCCTCAACCAACAATGTGAGTACGTTTATTTCTTCGTTGACTTTTGATTTTATATCCAGTTTTATACGTTCAAGCTCATTCTGTTTTTCCTGAAGTATCTCAGGCAGTGCCGAATTTATGATGGGCTGATTGGTTACGTTACTGTTAGCTGCATATACGTGCACCACCAAAATACTTTTGACTTTTAAGGTATTAGCTAGATGGATCCCATATGCTATTGCATTTTTGGAATAGGGGGTGAAATCTGTCGGAAAAAGTAAGTTCTGAAGGGTCATGGCATCATTCGTATTTAGGCTTGTAAGTTAATGATTTTAGTATTCTTATCTCTTAAATATTGCTTAAATTTAATATTGGAAAAACTGTCGTATCAAAGCTTATCTTTGGCTTTATGGAAATGATCGAAATTCATCATGTTAGTAAAAAAATAAAAGACAAAGATGCTTTGTCGGACATATCTCTTCAGTTTGTGCAGGGTGAAAATACAGCCATCATCGGAGAAACGGGTTCGGGAAAAAGCACTTTACTACGTACGATTGCGGGTCTTGTACAACCTGATGAAGGTAAGGTATATCTGAATGGTAAAAAAGTACTCGGCCCCGAAGAAAAATTGATCGCTGGTCATGATAGTATTGCTTATTTGTCGCAACACTTCGAATTGCCAATACATTTAAGAGTGGAACAAGTATTGGAATATGCCAATACTCTCAAAGACGGAGAAGAAAAACAGCTTTACGAAATTTGTCATATTGGTCATCTCATGAAACGTAAGACCCATGAGCTGTCTGGAGGAGAGAAGCAACGCATTGCACTAGTGCGTCTCTTACTTGGTAAGCCACAGGTTTTGCTATTGGATGAACCTTTCAGTAATTTCGACAATATCCACAAAAATGAAATGATGCAAATGGTGCAGGAGATTGCAGCCGCATGGAGCATTACTTGTCTTATGGTTTCTCATTCGCCTAAAGATGTTCTATTTTGGTCGCAACGTATTATCGCCATGCGAAACAGTGTTGTACAACAAGATGATACTCCTGAAAATATTTACAGAAAACCAAACAATGAATATGTTGCAGGATTATTGGGAGACTATAACATTCTTACTGTTCCACAACTGCATAGGACGGGAGTGGATGTGGCGTATGATAAAGATTGTGATATAATGATTCGTCCCGAGTCTTTTCATGTTGTTTTGCCAGATTCTGCCAATATGATTGGTAAAATATTGGAAAAACATTTCTTAGGATTTGGGTATCAGCTTATAGTTGATGTGAACGGAGTTAATGTAAAAATATTTACACAATACCAATATTTACAGGTCGGCAATATGATACATATCAATTTGTCGGAGAATGATATGACCGTTGTTGATTAATATTTTAAGAATGTGCCAACTCTGCATACCTTTGTAAAAAGGAACACAAAATGAAGGTAAACACTATTGCCGTAGCCGACTTCGACCATATTTACAGGTCTTCTTTAATAGGGACTATTTGTGCAAAACTTGACAGAAAAGTTTTGTTTTGTTCTTCTAACGGTAGAGAATTACTAGAAGGGCAACAGCAACATCCAGCGGATATACTAATAGTGGAATTGTATTTACCCGTCATTACTGGTTTTGAGGCCATTAAACTTCTAAAGAAAGCGCATATCTCAGGAAAGATTTTGGCAATTTCTTCTACTTACCAACCTGAAATGGTAAAACCTCTGATGGAAAATGGAATCGATGGTTATTGCAGCAAAGACATTAATATGGTCAATGATGTTGTCACCAAAATCCTGGAAGGAAATAAGTTTTTTGATTCCAATTACTATACATCATGGTCTTTGGATACGGATAAATATTTGGTATCCCATAAGGCCAATAACATGCAATTTCCGGATTTACGTCCTGTAGATGTAAAAATAATGCAACTTACATGCGACGGAAAATCGAACAAAGAAATCGGGGAATTACTCAATCTCAGTAAGAGAACTATCGACACCTACGTTCGTGATCTTCTTATCAAATTAAACCTCAATACTAAGATAGAACTTGTCAACTACGCAATGCACAATGGTCTTTGTAGATTGACTTGTCAAAACAGCGAAGCAGGTTATTGTACGTGTAAGACTTTGTTTGTGTAAGGTTTTTGCGCAAATAGAAAAAATCCTATTCAGCTATTTTCCACGATCTGAATAGGATTTTTTATTGAATTCCTTCAAGTATCGTATATGTACGATTGATACTGAAATTACCCTTGTCTACCTTTACATCCGAAATCAGGAATTACAAATCCCATTTCGCAAAAACGATGAACAGGAAGAATTTGACATTATTGCAGGTGCTACTTTTAGAGTTTTCTAAAAGTCCGTTTATTAATGCATTTCAAAGAATTGAAGTTTGCAATAAGTGCAAAGTATGTAAATGTAAACCCTCGTCGCTCTCCAATTCCATATCAAAACAAACTATAAAGGCTTAGTATATAAAATATTGATTTTTAATTATTTAGAAAATAGTAATGTTTTCTAGTGGAAAAGTTTTGTCATTAAAATTTTACATAAACAAACAACTATCGTCATGGACAACAAAAAGCTCTCGCCACACGATGAAAATTTCAAACCTAAAGGTGCCATTGTATTCTTTTTATTATTGATAGCATTGGCTGCACTGATCTGGTTCAGTATTTACAACATTCAACTTGAAAGACACCTTTAAACAAAACTATTATGAACAAGTACGAACAACGCGCCATTATCGTGGCTGGCTGTCTGATGGGCGTATTTCTCTTCGCATTATTATACAATGCCTTCAGTAGAAAGATTGATGTACCGTCTTGCACTCCTTACAGCGCCAAATTTGAAAAAGCACAAGTAAAAAAAGTAGACGACAACAGATATGAAGTCTACGTAATCGCACATATGTGGACTTATGATCCCGGTGATATATCAATACCGGCAGGTAGTACAGTGGATTTTTTCCTGACATCAACGGATGTTGTCCATGGATTTGAAATCACAAGAAAAGATATCAACCTGATGGCTGTTCCAGGAGGGATTACTCAAAAAACAGTTGTGTTCAACGAGCCTGGTAAATACAATATAGTCTGCAATGAATATTGTGGTTATAATCATCAAAACATGTTGGGAGAAATTACCGTAACCTATTAAACTTATATTACAATGACTGTTTCTAAATCATATAAGAACACTATTCTGACGACCTTATTTTTTCCAATGGTTCTTTTTATATTGGGAATTTACAATGGGTTGATGCAGGTTTTGTATAGAGCTGGTGTATTGAGCCAAGCTTCTTTTCTTAAACTAAACTATTATCAAGGTCTTACAATGCACGGTGTGATTAATGCCGTTGTTTTAACCACGTTTTTTGCAGTGGCATTTGGACATGTAACTATTTCTCATTACTTGAAAAGGGAACCACCAAAATGGTCTTACCGTATTGCCTTATGGCTCATGCTTATTGGGACTACGATGGATGCCTATTGTATGCTCACGGGAAAAGCGCAAGTACTGTATACCTTTTACGCACCATTAAAGGCTGATCCTCTTTTCTACATCGGTACAGCTTTGTTGATTGTTGGTAGCTGGTTTGCTTTTTTTGGATGGATAAAAGCTTGGATAGACTATAAAAAGGAGAATCCAAAAGGCAGAATGCCTTTGGGTGTATTGGGCACATTTGTCAACTTTACGATATGGTTGACCTGTACCGTTCCAGTAGCATATTCTGTTTTGGTATTGTTGACACCCTGGTCAGCTGGTTGGACAAGCGAATTGAATGTACCGCTTACTAGAGTATTGTTTTGGATGTTTGGTCATCCACTGGTCTATTTTTGGTTGATTCCTGCTTACATTATGTTTTACACCGTTTTGCCGAAGGTTGCAGGGACAAAACTATATTCCGAAAATGCAGGACGTTTGGCCTTTCTATTGTTTTTGATTTTGTCCATTCCGAT
>QFOI01000781.1 GCA_003241175.1 Pseudopedobacter saltans | reverse complement strand
CGAACAAAAAAGCGGGAACGGAGGGCGGAAAAAGGCGCCCAATTAAAATAAAAAGTGAAATATTATGATAATTATAAAATAAAAATTTAAATTTTGTAGTTTTGAACATTAAACAAAATAAATGAAAATTAAAATACTTTTTGGAATTGCATTTTGGTCACTTTTGCTTCTAGTAGGTTGTAATCGTGATGACATTTCGTTTGATTCTCCCACTCAACTTCTGAGATTCTCTACCGATACCGTTTTCTGTGACACTGTTTACAACCAAATGCGTTCAGAAACTTATGCTGTGAAGGTTTATAATAATGAAGACAAAGATATTTTAATCCCAGAAATCAAGCTGGAGGGTGGAATCAATTCTCCTTATAAAATCAATGTGGATGGAAAAGTAGGAACGCGATTTGAAAAGATTGCTTTGAGAAAAAAAGACAGCCTTTATGTTTTTGTAGAAATTGCGCCTGTAGCCAATGCTCCGGAAGCGATTGCTGAAGACAAAGTAGTTTTCAACACACCAGCAGGTGAACAAAAAGTGACATTATTCTCAGTCGTTCAGGATGCTGAATATTTTATCCAAACCGGAGAGAATCCTGTGACAATTAATAACAACACTACTTGGACCAAGGAAAAAGTAAAAGTGATCTTCGGTAACCTAAACGTTGCTGAAGGTAAAACCTTGACAATGGAAAAAGGAACGAAAGTCTATTTCCGAAAAAACAGCGGAATGAATTTTGAAAAAAATTCCGGCTTAACTGTCAATGGAGCTTTAGGCGAAGAGGTTATTTTCCGAGGTGATAGAAGCGATACCAAATACGATACGCTTCCTGCCAACTGGAACGGAATCAAAATGGAAGAAGGTTCTCTTCTTAATATGAATTACGGAAAATTATTTGGTGGAAATGTTGGTCTGCAACTCAAAAAAAATACTGCAACCATCAATAATACTATTATTCATACATTTCAAAGCGTAGGTGTTTATGGAATCCATTCCAGTCTTACAATGAATAATGTGGTAATGAATAATTGTGGAGAAGCAGACTTTGCAATTTCTGCTGGAGGAACCTATAATTTGAATTATTGTACTCTT
>QFOI01000130.1 GCA_003241175.1 Pseudopedobacter saltans | reverse complement strand
TCAGAAAAATATACTATGTAATTTTTATTTAATTCAAATTAATACTATTATTTTGCACACGTATTGAATTCTTATTTATTAATTATTTTAAAACTTGACTATGGCGAAAGTGCAAAAAACCGGAAAACAGGTACACAACATGAATTCTCCAGAAAAGTTAGATGCTATCAAAGCAGCAATTATCGCAGGGGAATCGCCTCGTTCAATTCATGAAAAATTTGGAACTAGCATAGTGAATATTCACTACCACAAAGCTCAATTACGTAAGCAAGGTCTTTTGGGCGATACAGCAAAAGCTAAAGCAACTAAAAAAGCTGCTCCAGCTAAAGCGACTAAAGCTCCAAAAGTTACCAAAGCGGCAGCGCCTAAAGCAGCTAAAGCGCCTAAAGCAGTAAAAGCAGCACCTGTAAAAGCTACTAAAGTTGCAAAAGTTGCTACAGCTAAGCCAACAACAAAAAAAGCAGCAACCGTAGCTCCAGCTACAAGTGGTAAAGGTCTAGTTAGTGTAGTTATTAACGGAACTAAAATCACTACAGACAAGCCTGTAAAAGCTTACAAAGTAAGTAAAAAATCAGTTTTGATAGAATTCTAGTCTTATATAGTTTTCTTCAAATAAAACGAAAAAAGCATCTGAAATTTCAGATGCTTTTTTGTTGGTATATTTTGTCGAACCTAGTCCGCTATTGCATTGTTTTTTTCCTCGTTTTCTTGCAGCTTTTGATATGCCATTAAGAAGACAGCTCCAAGATTGTTGTAAGGAGGTACATAGTCCGCAAACTCAGCATTACCGTTGAGTTTTTTGGAAAACCCTTTCCACATTTCCACCCAGTTTAGGTTTTTACCATCTCTCAATGTATTGAGCATACCTGAAATAAGGGAAAGATTTACTAATCCAGTCCCAGTCTGACGAGAGGAAATTATATGAGCCTCAGGTGCAATACTAAGAACTTGACTTAAACTCTGAAAACCACCACAACTTCCCAACATTACGACTTTTGCGGATGGTACAAGTTGCTTGATGGTACTTGACAAATAATAACTATGACCTCTATGAATTACAATAGTTGGCTCAATATCATTTTCGGCAAGGTAACCATTCAGCTCTTTCTGAGCATCATCATCTAGTCCCTGTTGTTCATCCAGAGGCTTGTTAGAGTATATTTTAACCGTAGTAGCTCCTTTTGTTGAATAGACTACAGACCATTTTGGTTTATTCTCGACTTTCCATCCCATGGAGCTAAAAGAGCTGATGAAGTTGCTGTATCCAGCCTGCCCATCTTTGTCCCCATAAAAATATTGTTGTATATTAACTACATTTTTGGTGTTTTCCAGATTTTTGATAGGCATGTAGTATACAGGTTCTATACCTAGTGCCTTTGATACGTCAATGTTGTTTTTAGGATCCATTGACAAGAATAATATGTTTAGTATATCATAGATAGCGGTTGCTTTCTTATTATTGGTGACTTGTGCATGTTTTAAGTTGGCCTGCACTTCCTCCAATACTAAATTTCTAATCTTGTCATTTTTGATACTTGCAAAAGATCCGGCAACGTCCACGGCATCTTCAAGACTATCCTTTCCTTTTCCTTTATCCAAATCACGAACGAAATGTCTCATCAATTCATCCGCATTTTCAGGTTTCATCGTATTGAGAAAATCTTCTAGTTTATTGTAATTGGCCGCCATTTTGATCCATTTTTTGAAATGGTCAAAATACACATTTGTCAATATTTGTTCTCCACCAAAACCCTTTCCTCCTTTTTGGAAAATCTGTGGATAGACGCCTTTTAGATAACTGGATGTGTACAGTTCATCTTCGGACAATACAGCTAAATAGTAAAGTTCTTCAGGATTTAAAGGAGTGAGATCCTTAAATCTTATGGCATCCGGTGATTCGTGCAATCCATTGATAGAATTGACAAATGGGTCGATCGCTATTGCCTTGAGTCTAGTTCCAAGTGCATTCATGCCCATAGGTGTATCCCTTTCTTTCAGAACTCTTTCTGCATATTCTATTTCCGTTTTGACCAATAGTCTATAATACGAAACCTTGGTAGGATCGTCCAATGTCTTGTCTATTTCTTCGAATGTTATTTTTCCTTTATACAAATTGTCTAGAAAAGGGAAATATTGTCTTCCGTTTTTCTTCGAAGGATTTGCCATTTGGGAGATAACCCTAACTAGTAGATCTTTGTTATTGCGAATGGTATTACTGATGCGGCTGGTGGAAGAAGCATAGTCGTAAAGAACATCTGGATTACGATGTGCAAAATCAATAATGATACTATCTGCCTTTTTGTATTCAGGGTGCCTATTTAGGATTTCCAATGCCTGAGTTGGATATTTTTGGCATTCTTTACCTATGAGAAGTTGTTTGCAATCTGCAATACCTTGATTGTCTTTGAATGCGAAATTATCTATCAGTAAGCCACCAACTTCTAAAGAAGAACGATCAATTGCAGGGGTTATGGGCAAGCCCTCACTTTCTAGCTCTGCTGCTTGTGCATACGAATTTACCATACCTTGAAGTTGGGCACCTTTAATTCGTTTGTCAGTAAAAGCTGCAGCATAAAGTTGTAGAGCATCTCCAAAACCACGCAAAAATTTGATTTTCACATTGCCGTCCCAATTGTTGTTTTTTTCGATAGCGGTTTGGAAGCTGTCAATACTGACAGTAGCTGCATGGTTGGCAATGGCATTCAGACCATCATTATCGACATAAGGCGTAAAAAGTGTGTCTTCTTTATTGTCCAACAGAAATATTCTCTTTTGGAGTTTATCAATCTTGTCATGGAAAAAAATCCTGGATTGCGGAATATCGGTAGTTTGAGCCTGCGTTGTGTTATACGTAAGGGTAAAAAGTATTATGGAAAGAAAGTATAAATATTTCATATTTGCCATTCGCATTTTTAATTCAGTGCTTTCACAAATTAACGGCAAAAATTTAGCCAATTTGTATTTTTAACAGAATAGCTACTTAACAATTAGTTAATACGATTGTTTAGAGTAAATAAAAACCCTCTGATTACCTTTGTGTTAATTATTACAATAATGGAATACAACAAAGTTTTGATTGCTGATGACGAGCCGGATATATTGGACATCATATCTTTTAATCTTAAAAAGGAAGGATACGAAGTCATTACGGCCGTCGATGGAGATGATGCATTACAAAAAGCAAAAGAGAATGTGCCCGATCTTATCATATTGGACATCATGATGCCACACAAATCTGGCATTGAGGTATGTGAAATATTGCGGACACAACCAGCATTTCAGGAGACGATGATCATATTCCTTACAGCTCTTAGTGACGAAAATACGCATATCAAAGGCTTGGATACAGGCGCTGACGACTATATAAGCAAGCCTATTAGTACCAAATTGTTAACCAGCCGTGTAAATGCTTTGTTTAGACGGAAAAACAAGGAAAGTGAAAAAACAATTCAGGTTGGCAATATCTTCATTGATCCTGTACGATTTGTGGTATCCATTGACAATGAGCAGATTATATTGGCAAAAAAGGAATTTGAACTTTTATATTTGCTAGCATCAAAACCTGGACGCGTTTTTTTACGAAATGAGATTTTGCAACAGATATGGGGTGCCGATGTTATTGTTGGTGACCGTACCATTGATGTACACATTCGTAAAATAAGACAAAAATTGGGCTTGGATTGTATATCCACAGTAAAAGGTGTCGGCTACAAATTTTCCTACTAGAAAACCGTAAGACATCATATGAGGTAAAATCATTTACCTTTAATGGTATAAACAATAAATTACGAAAAACTTATCTCCTAATCAGCTCTATCTCATCTCTGCATTGATAATTGCCGGGGTGTGTATAATTCCTGTTGCTATATTGAATAGTGATTGGAGAGTTATTGTCTGTATTTTTTTACTCTTTTTTCTTTTTTGTTACTTTTTTGTCAAACAGATTTTCGATCGTTTCATTTATCGTAAAATTAAACTGATTTACAAATTTATCAATAACAACAAAACTAGAAAAAAAGAGGAAATGTACAATAGGTATATTTTACCTCAGAAAACGATGGCAGAAGTGAGTTCTGATGTTGAAAAATGGGCGCAAAAAAGTCAGGCAGAGATCGAGTCGCTAAAAATAATGGAAACATATAGACGTGATTTCATGCAGAATCTTTCTCATGAAATAAAAACACCTGTCTTTGCCATACAAGGCTATGTGGACATGTTGCTTGACGGCGTATTGGAAGATGAAGATGAAAGCCGCCGTCTTTTGGAAAAAGTCAGTAAGAATGTAGACAGAATGACACATTTGCTAAAAGATGTCGATGAAATTGCACGTTTGGAAACTGGCGAATTGGCAATGAACAGGGAGAAATTTATTATTCAAGATTTGATCCTAGAGGTTTTTGATAGTCTTTCCATACAAACTGTTCAACGCAATATTACCACAGCTATAAAAAAAGGTTGTGAACTTCCTATTGCTGTATTTGCAGATAAGGAAAAAATTAGGCAAGTTGTCATAAATATTGTTTCCAATGCAGCGAAATATGGAAAAGATGGAGGACATATCCTCGCCAGTATTTACAAAATAGACGGAGACAAAATACTATTGGAAATAAGCGACGATGGTATAGGTATTGGCGAAGAACACTTGCCGAGAGTCTTTGAGCGTTTTTATCGCACTGACAAAAGTCGCAACAGAAAAGTTGGCGGTACGGGACTAGGTTTGGCCATCTGTAAACATATTATCGAAGCACACGAAGAAACCATACATATCAGAAGTAAGATTGGCGTTGGTACAACCATTGGTTTTACCTTAGCAGCACATGGATAGATTAACTCTTGTAAAAGTAAAAAGCCGAAACAAATCTTGTTTCGGCTTTTTACTTTTTTAAACTTTTGACTAAGCATTTGCTATAGCAACAGTTTCCTGTTTCTTTTTCTGAGCCCTTGTTGTTTCTGTCAATTGACGATTAGCTAAAGCATGACATTCTTCAATAGCTTGGTTAAACATCATTTGTTCAGGTGGTGTTTTTTGGGTAGCGGCAGATGGACCACGTAAGGCGCCCACCAATCCCATTTCACGTGCTACATATACGTAACGAATAGCATCAATTACAACACCTGCCGAATTTGGTGAATCCTGAACGGACAACTGTGCATCCAGGATTACTGGAGCTCCCATAAAACCTTCTAATTCCAATCTGAAGTTTGCCACTTTATTGTCACCATAGAACGCAATATATTCGGATGGACCAGCATGCAAAAAGCTATCTTGAGTAGAAATGCCACGGATATCATTCTGTGCACGGATAACATTTTCCTTTGAAATCTTTTTGGATTTCAAGCGGGATTTATCTTCCATATTCATGAAATCGGTATTTCCACCAACGTTTCTTTGTATATGAGCTTTTACATGGTGACCACGTTCAAATGCCAATTCCTGTAAAATTTGAGACAAAATGCTTGCGCCAAATTGACTGCGCATGTCGTCCCCAATCAAAGGAATTCCCGCATCAATAAAGCGTTGTTCCCAAACTGGATCAGAAGCAATGAAAACAGGTATACAGTTAACAAAAGATATTCCCAATTCCAAACAGATTTCTGCCCAGAATTCAGTTGCTTTTTGAGAACCTACAGGAAGGTAATTTAGTAAAACTTCTGCTTCGTTTTCTTTCAATATATCAATTATTCCTTCACGTAAAGCATCAACATGGTTGTTGTTAACATCGACTCCCGACAAATAATCCGTGTCTTTAAGATTGTCGGCAACAATGAAGCGATTTTCTTCAGGATAGTTCAGCATTAATGGCGCAACACCGTCTAAAACAGGAGCCTCGTTAACTAACGCTTCAGATGTAACATCTTTAAACAGAGGCATTGCACAGTTAGGTTTTGCAAATATTGCTTCTTTTAAAGGTTTGTTGATCTTTCTTGGGTCAATATCAAATCCACAAACAAATTCAATATTGGATGCCGTATAACCTCCGATATTGCTCGCCATCAACCCAGTTTTTTCGTTTGGATGCTGGGTGTAATATTCTACGCCTTCTATGAGCGAACTAGCACAATTTCCTATGCCGACAATCGCCACTTTTATCTTTTTACTCATTTCTGTTTTTTATGAAAATCTCCAATAAAGTTGCCAAAGATAATTTATAACCATCACAAATATTAATTTTTTAACAAAAATGGATTTTTGTTGAATTCTTGCCATAAAAAAACGACGCCTGTTGGTGTCGTTTTTTTCTATTAATATTCATGTCTGCTAATATACTTTTACCAAGTAAATATAGCTTTCAAGTTCTTTTATTTGTTCTGTTCTTGACATACGAGCCAGTGTTTTACTGTTGCTGGAATGTACATCAAGGGAGGATGTATCTGTTTTCTTCCAATCATCTAAAGTTTGGAAGATTTCATTTGTTTTTATTGCAAAAGAAACGCCTTCTGCTTTAGTTTCTCGTGTACTCAACACTCCGACTATTTCGCCGTTTTTATTAAACAATGGACCTCCAGAATTGCCTGGATTGGCAACCATAGCGACTTGTATGGATGAAGTGTCTCCGTCGTATCCTGTAGCCGAACTTACATATCCAGTATTGTAAACAATATCATTTCTAGGGTAACCCAAGGTAAATATATCTTGTCCTAATTCTAATTTAGACTTCTTAAAACCATAGGGCAAATATTTTATAGGTCTGAAATCTTTGTCTTTAATTTTGATGATGGCAAGATCTCTTGTTTGATCGATAAAAACAATATCTGTTTTGAATTCTTGTCCTTTTGTATTTACTACAACCGCTCCAGATCCATTCAGAACGTGCGCATTTGTTATGAAGTAACCCTTGCCATCAATAAGGAATGCAGAACCACCACTTTTAACGACAGCACCTTTAGGCACTTTTGATTCAACTTCCATTATTTTGGAAGACTGGTAAGCCTGAGCCTTCTTTATTTTCTCCACTTCACGACTTAATTGCTGAATTTCAGTTTGGTTTTTGGCTGGAGAGACATACAAAGTTACTACTGTTATCACCAAAGCTGTAAGGCCGGCAATACAAGCGGCGATGGCAGTAATCCTTTTATACTTTGAAAATAGATTGACAACCTTTCCTTTGGGTTCATCCACATTATTTGTGTCATATACCAATGTATTATCATTGGCATAAATGTCTTGAATAGTTTGATGCAGGCTTTTACGATCGCCATAACTGTTCATGGCATTGATAAAGCGTATATCGCTTCGCTCCCTATCCGAAATCTTTAGGTCTATATTGCCCTCATTGATATCATCCATGACCTGAGATCTTTCTTCTTTGGATAAAGAACTAAACCAGATTTCGCTTTGTTCCAGTGAGTTTGTATAATTGTTTTCGTTAAGCACGTTACCTCTTTTATATTAATTACTGTATTTGTCAAAAAAAAGTTTCTTTAATCTCATCAGGCATTTGTATTTCTGCGTTTTAGCATTGTCCGCATTTGTATATCCAAAAACCTCCGTAATAGACTTCATATCCATTTTCTGAACATAAAATGATTCCAATAAAGCTTTACACGGTTCTCCTAATTTGTTCATTGCATCTTCCATAATTGAAAACTGCAAATCCCTTTCTTCCAATGATTCTTCAGATTGCCTATCAAAACTGTCATCTTGCGTAAACTCTGAAGTACTAATTTCTTTCCCTCTGCTTCTGGTTAATTTCTTTAGCCAGATATTTCTACTAAGTGAATAAAGATACGTTCCCAGTTTGCTTGAAAGCTTAAAATCACCGTTTTTCGCCTTTTCAAATAGAAGAATCAAGGCTTCTTGGAAGATATCTTTTGCTTCGTCCAAATCACCGTTATTATTCATAACATAAGCTCTTATTTGGCCAAAGTTGTCTTTGTATATCTGCTCAATGCTCTTTCGATCATTGTTCAACAAACCTATTATCAAATCATTGTCGCTAAGTCCTGACACGTTTCTATTACTTTTATTTAATTCCAAAATAACCAAAAAGGTAACCCAATTTTATTGCCAAAAATAAATTTTAAAAAAAATATATTTTGTTGGGTTACCTTTTTGATCGAACTGGTATTAACTGACATAACATCAACAATAAACATAATTTAAAATGAAAAAGTTATTATTTGTTTTGGCCTTAGGAGTTTTTGCAGCTTCTTGTGGTAACGGATCTACTGAAAAAACAAATTCAGATTCAACATTGGTTGATACTACTATAAATACTGATTCTACTGTAGCTCCAAGTACAGATAGCACAACTGCACCTGCAAGTGCTGACAGTACAGTTGCTCCAGCCGATTCAACTAAATAGTTATCAATAAATTACGATGAAAATTTGGAAGTTTAAAACATCTTCTTAATTTTGCAAAAAATAAGTCTTAATCTCTTAATCTAAATAAAATCAAAAAAATGAAAAAATTATTATTCGTTTTAGCTCTTGGCGCATTTGCAGCATCTTGCGGTAACGGTACTCCATCAGAAGCAGCTAGTGATTCTACAATCAACAGTGTTGATTCTACTGCAAAAGCAGCTACTGATTCAGTA
>QFOI01000780.1 GCA_003241175.1 Pseudopedobacter saltans | reverse complement strand
ATAGTTCCAACGAAAATTTTCTAATAAAATCGGCTATTTTTCATCATCGTTTTGTTTGGATTCATCCGTTTTTTGATGGAAATGGGCGTACCACACGTTTGCTTTTCAATCTTTTGCTGATGAAAGAGGGTTTTCCGCCTGCAATCATTTTGAAAAATGATAGAAAAAAATATTACGATGCTCTTAATTCTGCCAATAATGGAGATTATTCTAAGTTGCTTTTGCTCATTTTACAAGCTTCAGAAAGGAGTTTGGACATCTATCTAAGTTCGCTAAATAATACTTATGATAACTACCGCCCGATTTCTGATATTGTAGAAGAAGAAAAATTACCTTATGGACAAGAATATGTAAGTTTACTTGCGAGAAAAGGAAAAATTGACGCTTTCAAAGAAGGTAGAAATTGGCTGACGACGAAAGAAGCTGTGTTGGATTATATCGAAAATCGAGAAAGAAAACGAATTTTAAAATAGAAGCAGAAATTGATTTTTCTGCTTTTTTATGGCAACTTAGCCACCAAAAATTCTGGTGATAATTTCAGAATCCAATAGATGATTTTCCATTTCCAGTTGGGAACAATCTCGAATGATTTTCCCGCATTGGTGATAAATTTAGCAACATAATCCGGTTCCATAATCAGATTTTTATTGAGTTCCAATCCTGCATTTATTTTTGTATTGATATAGCCAATCACTAGAACATTCACAGTAATTTTTCTTGAGGCTAATTCTTGTCTAAGCCCGGCCAAATATTGTGTAAAAGCAGATTTTGTACTTCCATAAACAAAATTACTTTTGCGACCGCGAACACCTGACAATGATGACAAACCAATAATTCTTTCTAGATTTTTATTGGATTGGTCTGTCACAATAATATTAAGAATAGAAACGGCTCCGATGTAATTGGTTTTCATCATTTCAAAAGTTCCTTCGAAGTTTCGTAATGCTTCTTGATTTTCAACCAAAAATCCTGCAGAGTAAACTACAATATTCGGTTTTACAGGCAATTCATCATAGAAATATTGATGAGAAGAAAAGTCTGTGGCATCGAAATATTTAATCTCAAATTTAGATTGATTAAGATGAT
>QFOI01000779.1 GCA_003241175.1 Pseudopedobacter saltans | reverse complement strand
CACAAAAATTCATCAAAAAATAATCTTCTACAGATATAATTTTTAACCCGCTTCTAGAAGCGGGTTTTTGTTTTAAAAACAGATCTTTATAGCTTATAATTGTATTGCTGATTTTTGACCGATTTAAAATACAGTCATTTTTATATTACTAATCGTAATGGATATTAAATACATCTTCTGTAGGTAGCAATCAGCTTCTTTACAAAAAAAATCCTGTGAATTGCTCCACAGGATGTTGTACTATTATAAATTTGATGAGTATTTTACCAAATCTTAATTCTTTCTTCCGGCTTTTTATAAAGTTTATCGCCTTCCTTAAGATCAAATGCCTTATAAAAAGCATCTGTGTTAACCAACGGTCCAAAGCTTCTGAAGAAACCTGGAGAATGCGGATCTATCTTCACCTGATTGCTCATATACTTGTCCGTAGATAACGTTCTCCAAACAGTTGCCCAGCTTAGGAAAAATCTCTGTTCAGGAGTATATCCGTCAATTTTACCAGGATTTCCTTTATCTTTAAGATACATTTGCAAAGCATCAAAAGCGATATTAACACCACCAAGATCTGCAATATTTTCACCATTGGTAAACGTACCATTTACGTGAACATCTTTCACGGGCTCATATTTGTCATATTGAGAAGCTAAGCTCTTTGTTGCTTTTTCAAAATTGGTTTTATCTTCTGCAGTCCACCAGTCTGTAAGATTACCGTCACCATCGAACTGCGCACCACTGTCATCAAAACCGTGCGTCATTTCGTGACCGATTACACCACCGATTGCCCCGAAATTAACCGCAGCATCTGCATTTGGATTGAAGAAAGGAGGCTGAAGAATAGCAGCAGGGAATACGATCTCATTATTTACAGGATTATAATAAGCATTTACCGTTTGCGGAGACATTCCCCATTCGGATTTATCTACAGGTTTGCCAATTTTTTCCAATTCTTTATTATAACTCCAGCTTTCTACATTTTGAAGGTTAGAATACAATGTTCCTCCATCTTTCTCAGATTTAAGTTGTAATTTAGAATAATCTTTCCATTTGTCCGGGTAAGCAATTTTAACCGTAAACTTATTCAGCTTAT
>QFOI01000129.1 GCA_003241175.1 Pseudopedobacter saltans | reverse complement strand
GTGCTGGCGGCGTAACCTCCTACAAAACATACCAATTACCCAATTTTTCAATACGGATTGGATCGGGTATAAAAGAGTTGCCCTATATTCCTGTGTATCCTGACAAAATTTCTCCTTATGGTAATGCTATTGGGCAAGACTATATTCAGCTTTTTGACCAGATGAACATAGATTTCGAAAACTGCTATATTGATTTTAAATAAAAAAAGTGCTAGTTTTTCAAACTAACACTTTCCATGAAATAGTGCGGAAGAGGAGATTCGAACTCCCAAGTCCTTGCGGACACAACGACCTCAACGTTGCGCGTCTACCAATTTCGCCACCTCCGCGGAGAGGTGCAAAAATAAGTGTTCACACCAATAATAAAAATTCTTTCTGACTTTCATTTTCTCAGAATTGCCATTACACAAAAAAATAGTAGTTTTCCAATCCATGAATGGAAAAAAAATACTGATAGTAGAAGATGAGGTGAATCTTGCAGCTCTTGTTTCTAAAATGCTGAAAGAACAAGGCGCTGTTGTTGATATTGCCTATGACTGCTTTCACGGATATGATCTATTGACAACCAATAACTACGATCTGATGTTGCTAGATCGAAAGTTGCCCGGAATGAGTGGATTGGAACTTTGTAAAAAGCTTAGAGCAGAAAACAACGCTATTGCCATATTGATGCTCACTGCAATGGTTACTCCAGACGATATAGTTAACGGATTAGATACGGGCGCGGATGATTACCTCACCAAACCATTCAATATAAAAGAATTACAAGCGCGAATCAGGTCTTTGTTGCGACGGAAAAGTAACAGTAAGGCTCCATCTAATTTGTTGCAGATTGCGGATCTTGTTATGGACACAAGTTTGAAATCTGTAACTAGAGCTAACAAGCCAATTACACTCACCGTTACGGAATACAAACTATTAGAGTTTCTCTTACAAAACCAAAACAAAGTTATTTCCCGAAAAGAGATTTTGGATAGTGTATGGGGTATTGATTTTGACTTGGGAACTAACGTAGTGGATGTATACGTCAACTATTTAAGGAAAAAAATAGACAAAGACTACGCTTACAAAGTTATCCAAACTGTTATCGGAATGGGTTATATGTTGAGGTCTGACTATGAGGATACAAAATAAAATAGCATTATTACTGTTACTCGCAACGACAACGATATTGGTATCGTTGGCAATCTTCATATACATATTTGTAGGAAGAGATACTACTATAAGTTTTGACCAAAAGTTGTCGGATAGGGCGCATGCGCTACATAGATCGATGAAGGATTCGGTAAGTAAAGCAGAATTTCTAAAAACGGAAAAATTGCCACATGAACAATCCTACATTATCAGGTTAGGGGAGGATTCAATTTCATTTGCTAAAAACAACTGGGCGGAATCATTTAGGAAATCCATATTGGAGCATGGTTATGCCCATTGGAGACAGGAAGATCTTTTTTATATTGGAGAAGTGTATAAGGGAAATAATGAGGACTATATAGTTGTTGTACGCGCCTTGGATGAATACCAAAGAGAATATCTAAGTAGTTTAGAGAAAATACTATTAACTGGATTATCCATTGCATTGTTGTTCTTGTTTTCTATGGCGATTATTTTTTCCAGAAAAGTATTTATTCCAGTGCGTAACATCATGGAACAGGTCAAAAAGATCGGTACAAGCAATATGCATCTTCGGCTTCCAACTGTCAAAGGTGTGGACGAACTTACCAATCTTACCAATACATTCAACGAGATGCTAGATCGTATGGAAACTGCCTTTGAGGCTCAGAAAAACTTTGTGAGTCATGCTTCCCACGAATTCAATACACCATTGACAACCATTATTGGAGAGGCTGAATTTGCTTTGGATAAAGACCGTTCTGCGGAACAGTACAAAGATGCTTTGGCCATTATCCTGACGGAATCTGAACGTCTTAGGGACTTAACATTCAATCTATTACGATTGGCAAAAGCCCAATATGTCAATCAAGAAATACAACTTGTGCCTATAAGGTTAGACGAATTGTTGTGGGATATAAAACGTACACAAGAAAAAATCTATCCAAAAGCAAAAATTGTTTTTCCGGGTGATATGCTTCCTACGGATGAAGGTTCAATCACTGTGCTGGGTAACGTGTCGTTACTACATTTAGCCTTGAGCAATATCGTTGTCAATGCTATAAAATATTCACATTACGAACCGGTGATGGTAGAGCTGTTGTGCTATGGAAAACATATTGACATTTCTATAAAAGATACAGGTGTGGGCATTCCTGATGAAGAACTTTCCAAAATTTTTGATCCTTATTTCAGAGCCTCCAATACGTACAACTTTTCAGGGTTTGGTATTGGGCTTCCTCTTTCTGCCAATATAATTAGGATGCATAAAGGCGAAATCGTGATTGAGTCTGAAGTGGGAAAGGGGACTATGGTGGTTGTGTCTCTTCCAGCCTTAAAACGTTAGTTGTTAAATCTTTACTAAGGCGATTTTAATTGGATTCTAATCCATTTTTGCCAATATACCGATCGGTGGTAATTATTTTTGTGTGGATACCATACATTACTGGGATTTTTTTACAATAATAAAGCCTTAGGTTATGCTACTAAGAAAAAATATACCGATAGGATATCTACTGAAGACGATTAAGTGGGAGATCTTGTTCATTTCGATTTATACGATCATAATTGGAACGTTTTTTTATCTTTTGAAAAAAGATAATCATCCATTACCGGAAATCCCGATTGCCGTTCCGATGGTAATGGGTACCGTTATATCCTTGTTGTTGGGTTTTCGTTCCAATCAGGCTTATGACAGATGGTGGGAAGCTCGGAAAATATGGGGTGCTATCGTAAACGATTCCAGAACCACAGTTAGGCAGTTGTTGACGTTTACGACAGGTGTTGAAGATCCAGAATTGAAAGAATTCATAAGGCAGTACACTTTTAGGCATGCAGCTTGGTGTCAAGCACTGGGACGCGCCTTGAGAGGTCGTGATCCTATGAAATATATCCATACACTACTTACCGTTGAAGACTATGAATATGTAGGTCGATACGTCAATGTTCCCAATGCTATATTGGAATTGCAAGGCCGAGCTATTGGCATTGCTTACAACAAAGGATGGATCAATGCTTACCAACAGGGAAATATGGATAGTACATTAACTAATTTCAGTACACACATGGGACAAGGTGAGCGTATCAAGAATACGATATTTCCAACTACGTACAGTATTTACATACATCTTGCACTCAATTTCTTCTTGATGATGTTGCCGTTTTCTTTGTTTGGAATATTTAATCTTTTCGAAATTCCGATGGTTATTCTTATAGCGGCAATGTTTCTTTTGATTGAAAAAATGGCTATTTACTTACAAGATCCATTTGAAAATAAGCCAACGGATACACCTGTTTCGACTATTGCGAACAATATTCAGCGTGATATACAACAGATGATCAATGATGATGCTTCTTTCATAGCGCCGCATCCTCCGATGGAATTAGAAGAGTTTCCCTATTACAAAGGAAAGCCTTACTATCAACTTTAAAAAAAATACCGCAGATACAATCTGCGGTATTTTTTTATGCTTAATGCTGCTGCGTTTTGTATTGTCGTTTACTGTGTAAAAACTTATCGACGATCACAAAAATGCAAACAAGTACAATAGCGAAAAAGACATACAACCAAGTACCGCCTTGTGTAAAATTCCAGTTGACGTCTATCCGCGGCATCTTCGGCAATTCCATTGGTTTGCTTTCTGTGCTGCTGTTGCTGATCCATTTTACTTGAGAAAAAGCATATACCAAACAAGCAACGATAATGGTAACGAATCCCCACCCAAGGGCTTTAATTATTTTGGTGTTGATGTAGGATTTGACAGGTCTGGCAACGTGTTCAGCTCCAATAGCTTCCATGACATTTTTTGAAAAACGCATGGAAGGCATTTCTATATCCAAAGCAAAAAGTTGATTTTCACTTTCGGATAATTGAGTATAAGCATTTAGCCAATCTTCGTTTCTGTCAAGCATTTGTTGGACAGAAACAGATTCTTGCTCACTAAGATCTTTGTGGAAAAAACGCCACAGTAGAAAATCTCTTTCCTCATTACTCATTTGCTCCATATCGTAAGTGTTTTCCATGTTCATCTTTTATAAAATTAATGAATACTTTGTTTCAATTCTGCAAAATTGGATTCTATGACTTGTTTCATTTTTTGTCTAGCTCTGAACAAGCGTACTTTGGCCGCTCCAGTTTCAATACCCAAGATCTGACCGATTTCTTCCAAGGACTGTTCCTGTAGATAAAAAAGGGACAAAATCGAACTGTCTTCTGGCTTTAGCAATGACAAAGCTTCATTGATCATTTGTTTGTCGGATTTGGCTTGTAGTGTGTTGAGTGTATTATTGTTTTCCGGAATCAGAAACTCTTTATTGTCAATGGGTTGAATGTTGATCTGCTTTTTCCTAAGAAAACTGATTGCATTGCGTTGCACAATAGTATACAACCATGTGCTAAACTTACTTTCCTGCCTAAAATCCGCCAAATATCTGAATGCTTTTACGAAACTGTCTTGCGCGATCTCTTCCGCATCCTCTCTGTTGGGGATTAGTCGATAGGCCAAGGTAAATACATATTGCTGGTATCTATCTACCAATTGTGCAAATGCTTGCGTATTGCCCCTTAAGACATCACTAATGATCAATATATCGCTTTCTGCAGACATCAATATTGGATTAGACGCAACAAGATTTGTTTGAGTTACATAAAATGGAAATTAAATAAACATTTTGCACATATCTTGTCAATATGTTCCAAATTTTTGAAAACCCCACCCTAGCCCTCCCCTTTGAGGGGAGGAATGAGGGTGGGGCAAATTAAATATTGTCTTGAAAAACTTCACATTTTATAGCTATGTGTAAGAGAATATGTAAAACCAAATATCTAAATTTCTGTATTTTTTCTGTAACCAAAGAAAACAATCATGCGTCATAGGTTGCAGAATTAAATTTTAAAACGAAAAAATGTAGGTCATGGACAACGGAAACATGTTTTTTTTATGGTGCATCATTACAAGCGTCACTGTGTTAGCTACCATATTTGCGATACGTTATTTGCGTAACAAGGAGAATATGGCGCTTATTGAGCGTGGGTTAAATCCATTAAAGGATGAAGTGCAGAAAGCAAGACCAAGACCATTTGCAAGTCTACGTATTGGATTGCCATTGTTGGGAGCTGGATTTGGACTTTTTTTAGCCAGTGTAATTGATCTCAACATGGGACATATTGGAGACGAGATTACCGGAGTGTATTTTGGATTGATTACGGCACTCTGTGGACTTGGTTTCTTTCTTTCCTATAAAATCGAGATGAAATGGTGGAAAGAGGATGAAGATAGGAGAAAATAAATGCGCTGTAAGGTACATATCAAGCATGTACCTTATAGGCGTATATAAGACCGCAGTTGGCCAACAAATGCGGTTTGTGCATGGTGATGAAACCTTTGGAATTTAATGCTGATATTAAGGCATCCGGTCCTTTCTGGTGCCACTCGATAACCATACTGTCCACCTTGTCTATGGCGGAAGATTGTACCAGATGTGGAATGATATTGTACTCTTCCCCTTCGCAATCTATTTTCAGGAAAATCGGATTTTCAGGAAAACTGGATTCTATTTTCATTAAGTCCTCAACCAAATCCCTTACTTCTACTTTCACTGTATTGTTGCTGAGCACACCGTCAATCATGAATGATGTTACACTTCCTGACGCGTCACCGCTTTCCACTTGTGGTACTTCCAGAAACGCAGCCTTGTCACTTACGCCAGCATTGTTGGCGGTTATTTTTTCAGTGATGGCACTTGGATTCAATGCTATATTGGACAAGGCTTCCTTAAAAGTATTGGGAAACGGTTCATAGGAAAACACTTTTTCCACATTTTTATTATTGGCAAACAACAAACTGGCAATACCGACATTCATCCCAATATCCAATACGATATAGTTGTTTTTCGGAAAACTAAAATCGTACAGTTTTTCAATGAACAATTCATAAGCAATTCCCAGATTGGAATAAGAGTGTATATCCAATGAAATACCTTGGAAAGTCATGCGGAAATATTGCTCATTTGACGAAACTATTTTCGTTCCTGCGTGTTCCAGCAACTCAATGAACTCTGTATAAAGAATCATGAGTCTTTCCAGATGTACAATCGATACCTGATTTCCGTTTTTTTCGAAAACAATATTATTACCTTTTCTTGATACGTTTTTGGATAATTCCATCGGGAACCTCCGATGTGCAAGGTAAAAAGCTATTTTACGGTTTCTGTATTTGGACAAAAAATATAGAAAGAAAATAAACTTCGCTATTATTCTACTGATTTTAAGCATATGTGTTTAACTCCGGTGATAGAAAGCGAAAGATAAATACAATTTTAGAAAATGGACAAATAACATTTCTTTGTTAGGGTAGAAGCGCAAAAGACTGTTTTTATTTTGTCTATTTTCGCTTTATGACGATCAAGGAAAGATATCAGTTTGTAATAGACTATTTTCAGAAAAATATGCCGGTTGCCGAGACCGAACTAATGTATAATGACACTTACCAACTTTTGGTAGCGGTAATGTTGTCTGCGCAATGCACGGACAAGAGAGTCAATCTGACGACGCCGGCCATATTTCATCGCTATCCCAATATAGAATCGTTAAGCAAAACGGATTTTGATACGCTTTTCCCTTTGGTTCGCAGTATTTCCTATCCCAATAGCAAAACCAAACACCTGATTGCGGCTGCCAATATGGTCATGGACGATTTTGGAGGAGAAATCCCCATGACGGTTGACGAATTGGTCAAATTGCCGGGAGTCGGCCGCAAAACAGCCAATGTTATCACTTCTGTAGTAGATCATCAACCCAATATGGCGGTTGATACACATGTGTTTCGCGTATCGGCTCGTATTGGATTGACACACAATGCAAAAACGCCTTTGGCAACAGAAAGACAATTACTCAAACATATTCCTAAAGAGCTTGTACATATTGCACATCATTGGCTCATATTGCATGGACGCTACACTTGTATTGCGCGTAATCCTAAATGTGAAAAATGTGGGCTGCAACCTGTTTGTAAGTATTTTCAAAAAGAAGAATCCCTTCGTAAAAAAGCATTAAAATAATTTAACTAAAAAAATAGTTGTTTAATTAAAAAATTATCTATCTTGCTGTAAAATTAGAAAATATGAAAACATTGACAAAAGCAGAAGAGCAGGTCATGCAAGTCCTTTGGAAATTGGAGCAGGCTTTTTTGAAAGATGTAGTTGAAAATATGCCTGAACCAAAACCACACAGCAACACAGTTGCTACCGTATTAAAAATACTACACGAAAAAGGCTTTGTCAACGTGGAGTCGTTTAGTCGCATCCACCGCTATTCTCCAGCCGTAACCAAAGAAGCTTATTCCAAAAAAAGTATGACTGGACTAGTCAAAAACTATTTCAGTGGATCGTACCGCAAAGCCGTTTCGTTCTTGGTGGAAGAGGACGAGTTGAGTATTGGCGAACTAGAAGCCTTACTCAAAGAGTTGAAAAAGAAATAGTTAAACTATAAAACTATGTCCTATGAACAGTCTACTTATGTATATTGTAAAGGCTCTTTTATGCTCTGGGATTTTGTTTTTCTACTATTGGATCGTTCTCCGAGATAAAAAGTTCCATCAATACAACCGGTTTTACTTACTTTTTTCGGTTGTCTTTAGTCTGTTGATTCCGCTAGCGCATTTGTCGTGGTTTACAGTAAAGGAAGAAACCGTAAGTGATTTCTCGATTGCAAAAGTTTTTTACAAAAGAGATCTGGATCCTATAGTTCTCACGACTTCGACTATTGACTGGACTGCTATTGCCACTTATGCTTTATTGATAGTGTCTGGATTGTTGTTAGTCTTATTGAGCATCCGAATTGTGAACGTTTTTCGTTTGTCGAAAAAATATCCCAAAGTAAAATGGGATGGTGTGGATCTTTTGGATACGGATCTGTCAAGTGCACCGTTTTCCTTTTTGAACTATCTTTTTTGGAAGCATAGTATTGATATCCACAGCAAGGTAGGGCAGCAGATATTGGAGCACGAGATGACGCATATCCGTCAAAAGCATACTTGGGACAAGCTTTTCATGCAGATAGTCTCATCCATCATGTGGTTCAATCCGTTTTACTGGTTGATGCAGCGAGAGCTCTTTTTGATTCATGAATTTCTTGCCGATGAAAAGGCCATAGGTGAAAACGATCCTAAAGGGTTTGCCGCCATGCTGATAGAAGCACATTTCGGAAAAAAAATACTGAATCCTGTCCATTCATTTGCTTATCGACCTATTCGTCGACGTTTAAAAATGTTAACCACATCTTCTAATCTAAAATATAGTTATATGCGAAAAATATTTTTCTTACCACTTTTAACCATGGTCACTGGGCTATTTGCTTTTACAGTTCAAAAGCAAGATCTATCTGTAAATAATACAGAAATCGAAATCAAAGGCGTTGAACTGCCAAATAAAATAATAAGTCCTGCCCTTAACAAAAAAGCGCAATAATGCCAACCAATATGTTCCCAACATATTAGGTGATAAAACTCAAAAAAGTAAAAAACAAAAAATCGAAAACCATGTAGAAAAAGAAGCTTCATTTCCAGGTGGAGGTGAGGCTTGGAAGAATTTCTTAATGAAAAATCTAAGGGCGGACATTCCGTACGATAACAAAGCTCCTGCTGGAAGAAACTATACCGTTGTTGTCTCCTTTCTGGTTGGAAAAGACGGAACAGTGAGTGGCGTAAAGGCTGAAAATGACCCGGGATATGGTACTGCGCAAGAAGCATTTCGCGTTATAAGTCGTAGTGGTAAATGGATTCCAGCACAACAAGATGGGAAACCTGTGGTATATAGACAAAGACAACAGATAACTTTTCAGGTAGTAGAAGAAAAAAAAGTGCCAGCTAAGAAATCTCGATAAACTTTGAACTCGAAATCGACAACTGGATTATAGGTCTTGCGTAAAGTTTGGCTAATTCCATATCAATATAGTTTAACTATAAAATTGAATCCGTATGAATGATTTACTAATGTATATAACCAAGGCAATAATTTGTTCGGGGATTTTATTCTCTTACTATTGGTTTGTTTTGCGGAACAAAAAGTTTCACCAATACAATAGGTTTTACTTGTTGTTTTCGGTAGTGTTTAGTTCACTTATACCATTGGTGAAACTTTCATGGTTTACATTAAAGGAAGAATCAATTTCTAATTTTTCTATAGTACGCATATTGTATGAAG
>QFOI01000778.1 GCA_003241175.1 Pseudopedobacter saltans | reverse complement strand
ACGATATTTATCTATTGGAATCACATGGTTGTCACATACTTTTTTTGCCATCAGTGGACGAAATGTACCCCAATGGTCAGGAACTTAAAACGCCCTACGATCTAGGAGAGATAGAGCATATATTGGAAGGAGAATTTCGTCCTGGGCATTTTCAAGGCGTTTGCCAGGTGGTGCATAGACTTTTGAATATTGTACAACCAGACCAACTTTTTATGGGGCAAAAAGATTACCAGCAAATAATGGTCGTGCAAAAAATGATGGTCGAAAAAAACATCAACGTTGAAATGATCATCGTTCCTACACTTCGTGCAGAAAATGGTTTGGCTCTTTCTAGCCGCAATGCAAGATTAGATGAAAAAGCAAAAGAAAATGCTTTGGTCTTAAGTAAAGCCCTTTCCAATATAAAAAGCAATATTGACAAAATGGATTTCCGACTTTTGGAAGAAGAAGCAAAAAATGAGATATTGAACAAAGGTTTTTCAAAAGTGGATTATGTTTCAATTAGAAATGCAAAGGATCTTACAGAAGTCAATAAACATGGAACGTCTGTGCCATTGGTTGCTTTGACTGCAGCTTATATTGATGGCGTTCGGTTGATAGACAATATGTTGTTGCAATAAAGCAAAACCGCACATACTGTTTGTAACGGTATGTGCGGTTTTATTTTTTTTACAAAAATTCTATTTGGGTTCAAAAGAAGGATAAACCATTGAAGTTATTCCTTTTTTGTCCTCTTTTTCTGGAGCTACAAATTTAGGTGGTTCTTTTTCTCCACGGTGGCAAGTACCACAAGTCACAACATTGATAGTATCTGGACGAGTTGAGTTGCTAAAATTGAAATCGTTCTTATTGATATTTTGGGTCATGGTGATCATGTGGCGAGCAAAACCTTTTTCTTTTTTGTCATCGCTGGCAAAGTCCATACCTCTTTGTCCATTTGCTTTTGGTGCATGGCAAAATCCACATTTCACCCCTAAAGCTTCATTGTAACCATCCATTAATTCATGTAAACTATCCTTGGAAATATCCTGTGGCAATACTTTCAAGTTTTTGAAATTACCTGGATCCCCAATATTACGATAGGACACAGTGA
>QFOI01000777.1 GCA_003241175.1 Pseudopedobacter saltans | reverse complement strand
ATGCGTTTCTATCAGTTTCTTTCGGGTAGAGGCGTCAACCTTACCATCGTCAAAAACCTGATCAATAGCAGATTCAACCACATTGTCCTTATCCGTTTTCTTTGCCAAACGCACCGATGCCTTACGTGATAGACAATAAAATCCATCCGCCCAATCCACTTGTTTTAATATTCGCCTATCTGTCAATATGATCATATATAATCATTTAATCTGCTAAACTATAAATTCATTTTCCAAAGTGGGATCAACCAATACCAAATCATACTTTTTTAAGTAAATGGTTATTTCAAAGGCTTCTTTTTGCGAGGAAAAGGCTTTTTAGGATTTGGCGTTTCGGCTTCCGGTTGATCGTCCGTTGGATTATCCCCCTCTAAATCTCCTCCCGAAGTGTGGAGACTTTCACCATTGATTTTCTTTTCACGCTCACGCACCAATGCAGGATAATCAAAATAGTAATCTTCCGGGATGGCAAAACCTTTGTATCGTAGGTAAGGAATGGTTATAGCATTCATCATGTCCGCAACGGATTGCAGACGATCCAATGTGATGTCTTCAAATTTTCGTTCCTGCGTTTGGCTTGCACCAGTCCAAGCTTTGTTGTCAGTGGTTCCTGTCTGACCGTTGACTCCAATGGTGACTTCCTCGTTACACAGCTTTATGTTATCCAAATAAATATCATGCAACCTTTGACCTGACCGCTCAATGATTTCCGCCACATCCCCTTTTTGGGTAACGATGTAACCGTCCGTGCCGAAGTTGGCGGCTTTGTCCTCAATGGCATCCAATTCGTGATCATTGTTAGTGTCCGCTTCAATAGAAAGCAACGGCATTCCAAATTTCTCACTGGCACGTGACCAGTCAGAACGGCTGTAGTATTTCCAAATAATATTGTAGGCACAAGGCAAAAGCAATCCCAAATCGTCCCGATCCTTGACGAACTCCAACAAATCCAAGTCCCATGCAATACCTCCATAATCCAAAAAGCTACCCGCCGCCTGACCGTCTATCAGGATTCTTTGGTTTTCGATGCCCACATACATGCGATCGAGCGTTTTTACCACCCCAATACTGACCTTCTTTGGTTCGATATTGTC
>QFOI01000776.1 GCA_003241175.1 Pseudopedobacter saltans | reverse complement strand
TATGTAAAGCTTTGTGAAAATATTAGCATCCTCTCCACCATTTATATTTTCTTCTTTTGTATAGATAATGCTGTCATCTCCATTATAGGCCTGCAAAAGGGTATTCCCGGGATTATTACCTGTAATAGCAGACGGAGATATAGCATAATAGGTTCTGCCTATTTCCAAACTATCACTATCATACATAATTACAGCCAGCTGCTTCACGATTTTATCAGCAGGAATATCCGTATCATCAGCCGTTCTGCTTGTCGGATTGGTTGTGTCCGTGGTATTGTTTCTTGAAGCATTAGAAAATCTTCTAAGTGCAGTAAAGTCTATTTTAGATGCAGCATTGCTTCCATTGTCCGTGGAAAGCTTGATCATAAACTCTCCCATCGGCTTGATGATTAATCTGTTTGCGCTAACATCCCCTGCCTGAAAGACACCAGAACTCGCTGTCATCACTATAGTTCTTCCTGCAGTTCCGTTACTGCTTCCATTATTATTTTCTGAAGGATAACCGGTTCCACTCGCTTTTGTCCAAGTCAGCCCCGATGTGTAATAGGCAACTCCCTGCAAATTAGGAATTGCATTACCATCTGAGTTAGTTGTTTCACCCTGCCCTATATATTTAAGATCAATATTTGTCAGGAAAGGATTGGCAACCTGATACAAGTTTTTACCATAATTGGAATCCCAGTTTCCACCATTGCCTGTCTTGGACTGAAATGGATCATCTAGATACGTTCTATATTTCTCACCAAAATAATTTGCAGCAGAGCCATTAAAACCAAAACTTATACCCGCAGCAGCTCCCGTTAGCGATAACGATTGAACAGTAGTTATGTCGGAAACAGGAATCCCAGAAAAAGTGGTCACATTTCCTGTATTAGCAGCATCCCAAACAACTGTTCCGGCACTGTTCCTTCTAGCGATAATGTAATAATCTAACGCCGTTCCTACATTAACTGTAGTAAGATCGCCTCCTGAAACAATCTGATCAAACCTTGCTTTAGCATTATTCCATTTGAAAACAGAGCTTGGGCTAAAACGTCCTGCAGAATTATTTGAACCATTAGTAACATTCAAATAGTTGCCTGCCGTATTACTTG
>QFOI01000775.1 GCA_003241175.1 Pseudopedobacter saltans | reverse complement strand
AAGATTTAAAAGAGCAGTTTGGTCCAGTTGTGATATTTTCTACAGTTGGTGTCATTATTTCAACTTTTGCGGTGGCTTTTGGTACTTTTTATCTTTTGCCTTTGGTTGGGATTCAGATGCCGTTTATCTATTGTTTGGTTTTTGGCGCATTGATTTCTCCTACTGACCCAGTAGCGGTTCTCAGTATTTTGAAGCAGGCGAATGTTTCAAAATCTTTGGAAACCAAAGTTGCCGGAGAATCTTTGTTTAATGATGGGATGGCTGTTGTTGTTTTCACAGTTGTTTTGCAATTAGCAATCGGAAAAGAAATCGATTTGAATGTAGAAAACATCGGTTTGCTTTTACTTCGTGAGGCGGGTGGCGGTTTATTATTGGGCGTTCTTCTCGGATATTCTGCTTCCAGAGCTTTACGGGTTGTAGATGACTATATTATTTCCGTACTCATCACATTATCAGTCGTTATGGGTGGTTATCTGATTGCCCGCGAGATGCATATTTCTGCGCCTTTGGCAATGGTTGCTGCCGGATTATTTATGGGGAATTTCAGCGAAAGTTTTAAAATGAAATCCGAAACACAGGATTATCTCATCAAATTCTGGGAGCTGATTGACGAGATTATGAACGCGGTTCTATTCTTATTTATTGGTTTTGAGCTACTGTTAATCAAGGATTTAAATGAATATTTAGTAGCCGGCGGTATTTGCATTATGATTGTTCTGCTTGCGCGTTGGGTAGCGATTTTTATTCCGACCAAATTTATGGCCTTCAAATACCGATTCAGTCCGCAGACAGTCAAAGTTTTGGTTTGGGGCGGCATCCGCGGAGGCGTTTCCATTGCTTTGGCGTTATCCATTCCGGTGAATGAATACAGTCAGATTATCATTAGTATTACTTATTGTGTAGTTGTCTTTTCAATTATAGTTCAGGGATTGACCATTGCGAAAGTGGCAAATCCTAGAAAGATTGCGACCGAAGAGAAAATAATGGAAATTTCCGAAGAGAAATGAATCAATCTATTGTCTCAGAGATAAAGACAGCGCTCCAGGAACTTTCGATTCCAGGAAAAGCTGAAATTATGCAAACTTTTTTCAAAACCGGAAAAG
>QFOI01000774.1 GCA_003241175.1 Pseudopedobacter saltans | reverse complement strand
AAAAAAATATTATAATTTAGTCAATATTTTAAAACTTTAAATCTATTTTATTATGAAAAAAATCTATCTTTTAGCAAGCATTATGGTAATGGCTGCTGCAAATGCACAAGTTTCTATTGATGACAATTTTGAAAGCTATACTGCTGGATCTTATTTTGGAGGACATTGGAGTAACTGGTCTGGGGCAACAGGTGGTGAAAATTTAGTTGTTACGACTACGCAAGCTGCAAGCGGAACAAAATCAGGAACTATTAGTGTGGATGGGCAAGATGTTATCTTGAAAATACCAACGGTATATACAGGAGTACATACTTATCAGTGGAAAATGCTTGTTCCAGCAAATAAATCTGCATGGATGGCGTTTATGGAAGACACTTCAACTCCTTCTGCTTATGGTGATGACTCAATGCCTTTTAAATTGAACTTCAACACAAATACTTTTATTGGTGACGATAATTATGATAACAAAATGTATCTTTCGCTTTATGCTTCTGACACGTCTGTATCTTTAACTCCACCAATTGACTACCCAATCGGACAATGGGCAACTTACAAGGTAGTTTTTGATTTAGACTCTGCTATTGTTTCATTTTATATAAACGGAACAAAAATTATTGAAACAGATTATACTGCTCCAGGATTGTCTGTAGGTGGTGCTGACCTTTGGAAATTTGATACGGGAAATATATTTATAACTGGATCTACAAGTACAAACGATCCTTGCGAATGGTATATTGATGACTTTGTGTATGGTGAAGGAGATTTGGCTACTACAGAAGTAACAGCAAATTCTTTCTCTGTTTATCCTACACTTGTTAGCAATCAAGTGTTTAATGTTTCAGGAAAATCAAAAATTTCAAGTGTAGAAGTGTATAACATTGCAGGTCAACAAGTATTGAAATTAGCTCCAAATGCAACTTCAGTTGAAGTGAATACTTCTAAGCTTGTGCCAGGAACATATATTGTAAATGTAACCGGAGAACAAACTAAACTTAGTAAGAAGATTATTGTTAAATAATAATTCACAATATTCGAATTTTAAAGACTGTCTTTTAGATGGTCTTTTTTTATTTATTATTTTTCCATTCGTTCGTTGATTTTTAAG
>QFOI01000128.1 GCA_003241175.1 Pseudopedobacter saltans | reverse complement strand
TTGTAGCTTCTCCTATTTTTTTATTTTTTGTTTTGATATTGAGTGTTTCTTTGGCGGTGGTTATATTTACAGAGTACCGTGCACTCGAATTGAAAGATCGGAAATTTTTTGCAGAAAATCTGGCCATGCGTTCAGACGAAACAGGAGAAATTTTGTTGCACATGGCTGTTACTAGTTTTAATGGTTATTTCGAAAGGAATGGCGTAAAACCGCTTTATAACGAAAATCAAAATGCGGCGGTTAAATATAAAATTGTCAATGACTATTTTTCTGGTTATCTAAGTCGATACCGCACAAGTATTTATACCTATGATAGTTTAAAAAGACCCTTGTATAATTCTGATTCTACGCGTTTCGAAACATTGCAGAACAATATCCAAATGTTGGGTAAGCATATGGATATCCCTGATCTTTTTTTCAATGATAGTAAGCCTGACCAATTTAGCTATATCTACCGAAAAAAAATCCTTAATATACAAGATAGCTCTTCTGCTTATGCTTTCATTTTGGTGAAACCGTTGCGCTATTCTGATAATCAATTGGATGTTCGTCTATTTAATACTTCCAAGTCTTTGCCTGGTGATATCAACAATGACTATTCTTATGCGATCTATTACAACAATAAGTTGATGACGAGTTATCTCGACGGTGGCTACACGGCAACTATACCACAGAAAAATTTTAAGGGAAACTTTTTCTTGGAAGAAAATTCCAGAAAGAAGAGTACACTATGGTATAAAGTTGGAGATAAAAAAATCATATTGGTTGTAAAGCAAAACAATATTTTACTTGATTTTATTACCTTGTTTGCCTATATATTTTGCTCGGCAATAGTTGTCTTGTGCCTGGCATATCTGGTTATATATTTTGTGTTTTCCGGATTCAATATTCGTTACCTCAAGAATATAACTAGATTGACTATAAATAGGAAAATGCAAGGGACGATTATTTTTTTGAGCCTTTTTTCTTTTTTGGTCGTAAGTGTCTCGACTATAACTTTTTTCTTGGCGCAGTTTAAGGAAACGAATAGAGTAAAGCTATCCAAATCTGCTAGAATAGTTTCTCAGGAGACGGAAAACAGTATTAAAAATGAATTACTGCAAGATTTTGATGAAGAAGAATTTACAAATGAAAATGTGTCTTTAGATGGTTTTGCAAAAAAGGTTTTGCAGATAGCTTCGCTGAATAATTTGGATATTAACTATTACAACCTAGATGGAACTTTAGTAGCTTCTACACAGCCAACAATATATGGAAATGGAATCTTTAGTTCCTTGATGGATCCGAGAGCGTTTTATATGATGCGTAATAGAGATCAATTGGAGTTTACCAACGAGGAGCAAATAGGCGATTTTAAATTCTCCAGTATTTATTTTCCTCTGCAAGATCTACAAGGAAATGATATAGCCTATCTTAATATCCCATATCTCAATTCTCAAAATGAAGTGCGCCAACAGATTTCTAGCTTTCTTGTTACGGTTATCAATCTAAATGCACTGATTTTTATTTTTGCTGGGTTCGTGGCTTTGCGTTTGACTAAGCAGATTACTGAGACTTTCGGTATCATTGAGGAAAAGATGAAATTTCTTAATTTGACAGGTAAAAACGAACCTATCAACTATAAAAGAAAGGATGAAATAGGCGGCTTGGTCAAGGGTTATAATATGATGCTGCAAAAATTATCAGAAAGTGTCGAGGCATTGTCAAAATCAGAACGTGAAGGTGCTTGGCAAGAGATGGCTAGGCAAGTGGCACATGAAATAAAAAATCCGCTTACGCCAATGAAATTGAGTATTCAATATTTGGATAAGGCAATTGCCAGCGGCGCTCCCAATGCAAGTGAATTAAGTAAAAAAGTTACACAGACGTTGATTGATCAAATTGACCAATTGGCTAAAATAGCTGGCGATTTTAGTCAGTTTGCCAATATCAGCAATAGTACACCTGTTAAAATGAATTTGAAAGATAGCTTAATTTCTATAGTGAATCTTTATAAGACGGATAATCGATTGGAAATTGACCTTGATATGGTAAATGATGATGCTACAATAGTTGCTGATAGAACTCAGATAAATAGGCTTTTTACTAATCTTATCAAAAATGCCATTGAAGCTTCTGTCAATAATGCTAAAGCTATCATTATTATCAAGTTGATAATTGAAGGTGAAAATGTCATTGTTTCAATAAAAGATGAAGGTGTAGGCATATCTGATGAAATGAAGAGCCGAATTTTTGTTCCTAATTTTACGACGAAATCTTCTGGTACTGGTTTAGGGTTGGCAATATGTAAAGGTATTTGTGAGCGTGCGGGAGGTTCCATCGATTTTGAGAGTGCGGTGGGTATGGGCACTACATTTTTTATCCATTTGCCATTGCAGAAAAAATAGCATGAAAATTAAGGAAAATTCATTTATCGCTAAGATTGCTGCAAAAAAATTAAATAGTAATAGTATGGCTATTACTATAGGATCGACTATACACTTGTGTAATACCAGCAGACAGGCATTTCTTTCGGACGAAAGGTGGGTGCGGCACGAAATGCAACATGTAAAACAATTTAAGCGTTACGGTTTTATTCGTTTTCTTTTCATGTACACTTGGGAAAGTCTACGACATGGATACTACAACAATAAATGGGAAAAAGAAGCTCGTGATGCTGAGGACGAGATCAAATGACCTGTTTAGCAAATTCATCTCTGTACTTATGTCTGAATCTATTATGTGACCACAGATAATTCTCTGGTTGCTCTCTTATGTTTTTTTCAATATGGCTAACCATTTGTTTGGTTACATAACCCTTAGGCGTTTCAAATGCATTTTCGGTTATGAGTTCTATTCGAGAAGTATAATGACCTCTTTTTACTTTCTTGATGGAACAGTATGCTACTGCGTGTTTCCCAACTCTTGCACTTTTTTCAGGGCCAGTTACAAATGGAGTCATAACCCCAAAGAAAGGAGTCCAATACGCTACAGGAACATGACCAGGATTTTGATCGCCCACCAAAATAACTGTATAAGGTTTTGTCTTGCCAAATGGTTTTATTTCCGTAGCATATTTGTGTGCCGAAACTAAAAATGTCTTGTATCTATTTCGTAGTTTTAAGAATATTCTATTGAACAATTCATTTTTTAAAGGCATGTAAACGACAACGAGATCCTGTTGCACTTTTAAAGAATATAGTTGATTGGCATATTCCCAATTAAAGAAATGCCCCAATACGACTGTGATGTTTTTATTTTGTTTGTATAGCTCTAACATTACTTCTGGATTTTCTGCCAGAAATCTTTTGTTGAGACTCTTTTCGGAAATAGAAAGTAGTTTTATTGCCTCAACAAAATTGTCTGTCAAGTTACGATAAAAACTTTTTCTTATCACTTCTCGCTCCTCGTGTGTTTTTTCCGGAAAAGCAATAAGCAAATTTTTACGTAGGACTTCTTTTCTATAGTGTGTGATTTTCCTTAATATAAAAGCAACGAAGTCGCTTAATAAATATAGGATAGGAAATGGTAACAGCGAGAACAAATACAGGATACCGTAAACTATATAATACATCTTTATAAAACAATATTTTGGACAATTGCACTATGTTCTAGGTGATCGGTGTTGTAGTGCAATCCACGACTTTCTTTTCTAAACTGTGCGCATTTAATAATCAAGTAACTAACGGTAATTAGATTGCGTAGTTGACATAACTGAGGAGAAACTTTTGTAGACTTATACATGTTTTCCGTTTCTTCAAACAATAAGTCAAGCCTTTTGTAGGCGCGAGAAAGACGCTCATCAGTCCTTACGATACCTACATAACTACTCATGATTTGTTGTAGTTCTTTTTGGCTTTGCGTAATCATCACCATTTCTTTTGGTGCTGAAGTGCCTTTGGTATTCCAGTCAGGAATAGAACTTTCATCAATGGAAAGATCGATGCCGACTTTCATTTTCTTTTCTGTGTCGATATACGCACGGTGTCCAAAGACCATTGCTTCAAGCAAACTATTAGAGGCTAAACGGTTGGCTCCATGTAGTCCGGTGCTACTACATTCGCCGCAAGCATATAGATTTTGTATGGATGTACGAGCCCATTCATCTGTCTTGATGCCGCCGCAACTATAGTGTGCAGCAGGAGCAACGGGTATCATGTTTTCAAAAACATCTATACCGATATTTTTGCAGTATTCGTATATATTGGGAAAGTGGTGTAGGAATTTGTCCTTATCCATATGTCGGCAGTCTAGCCATACATGGTCGGATCCAGCTTTTTTCATTTCGTTGTCGATCGCTCGCGCAACGATATCTCTTGGTGCCAAGTCTTTACGAGGATCGTATTTTTCCATAAAAGCCTGTCCTGCCTGATTACGCAAAATACCGCCATCCCCACGAACTGCTTCAGTAATCAAAAAGGAAGGTGAAACGCCGGGTTGAAACAATGCAGTTGGATGAAATTGAATGAATTCCATATTTTCCACACGACCTTTTGCTCTGTATACCATGGCAACGCCATCACCTGTCGCTATGGTAGGATTAGTCGTAGTCATATATGCCTGTCCGCATCCACCGCTTCCAATAAGGGTTATTGGAGATAGTATTTTTTCTATTTTGTTGGTAGAAAGGTTGAGGACGTAAATCCCGTAGCAGCGTATATCTGGCGTGGATTTGGTTACGATATAACCAAGATGGTGTTGAGTGATGATGTCTAGTACAAAACAGTCTTTTAGCAACTTGATATTACTCAACTGTTCCATTTTGGCAATCAAAGTACGTTCAACTTCCCATCCAGTGATGTCTTTGTAATGGAGAATTCTGAATTCACTGTGACCTCCTTCTTTTCCCAAAGCATATTTACCTTCTTCCGTCTTGTCGAAGTCCGCTCCGTATCCTATGATTTCTTTTATGCGTTTTGGACCTTCCTTGACAACGATCTCCACCGTTTCGGGATTGCAGAGTCCATCTCCAGCAATCAAAGTGTCTTCTATATGTTTGTCGTAACTGTCTCTTACCTTATCCCACACACCAGCGATACCTCCTTGTGCATATTTGGTATTCGTTTCATCTGTCTGTGTCTTTGTGATAATCGTGACAGTCTTTTCCGGATATTTTTCCGCTACTTTAATGGCATAGGTCAATCCTGCAATGCCGCTCCCTATGACTAAAAAATCTGTTTGCATATTGTCATTTTACCGATTAGTGCAACCGTGCAAACCTACAAAAAAGTTTTAGGCTGACTTTTATTATTCTATTTTTGCCCGATTAGTAATGTTTATCAAGCATGGTATCTATTGTTTCAGGAATCATTTTCTTTTTGTTGTTATGCTACATTGTGTTGCTCATGCAATACAAAAAGTGGTTTTCCCATTTAAAAGAATTCCATGTAAACAATACACATCCGTCGGGCAATTTACGTTTTTCAATAATAATACCAGCAAGAGATGAGGAAGAAAATATTGACTTGTGCCTTAGGTCGATATTGGCTAACGATTATCCTCTGAATTCGTATGAAATTTTGGTCATTGACGATTTTTCGACCGACCAAACTGCTAGGATTATCCAGGACATCTCCTCTAGGTATTTGAATGTTAGATTGCTCAAAATGGAGCATCTCATTCCTAATGCGGCACAATTGAATTCTTATAAGAAAAAAGCTATTGAATTAGCCATCGGCAAGTCTACTGGAGATTGGATTATAACGACAGACGCAGATTGCACAGTGGGCCCAAAATGGCTTTCCTCATTTGAGAAATATATTGATCAGACAAACAATATATTTGTGGCAGCTCCAGTAAAATTTACTAACAACGGTAGTTTTATCAGTATTTTTCAGGGTTTGGACTTTTTGAGTTTGCAGGGTATCACAGCGGCTTCCGTTTCCGCAGGGTTTCACAGTATGTGTAATGGTGCTAATCTTTGCTACAAAAAAGAGGCTTTTTTGGCAGTGGATGGCTTTAAAGGTGTGGATCAACTTGCAAGTGGCGACGATATGTTTCTGATGCACAAGATTCAAACGGCATTTCCGGATAGGATCGGTTATCTTTTCGGACGTGAAGTCATCGTGTCTACTAAACCAATGCCAGACGTAAAATCTTTTTTAAACCAACGAATCCGTTGGGCGAGTAAGGCGGATAGTTACCAGGATAAACGCATCATATTTGTATTGGTCGGTGTTTACCTATTGAATTTATCTTTGTTATTAGGATTGTTGGCCTGCTTTTTTTATCCTCCTTTTATATTGATTTGGTTGATATCAATCTTTGTAAAAATTTTATTCGAAATCCGGTTTTTGTTGCCGGTGTCACGCTTTTACAATAGTACCAAGTTGTTGCTTTATTTTCCTTTAATGGAAATTCCTCATATCATTTATACGGTACTCGCAGGTTTTTTAGGGAAATTTGGAAAATATCAATGGAAGGGGAGAACTGTGAAATAGTTTAGAACAATTTTAACTGAATGTCATTGTTTTTAGGTTTTCTTGCTGGTCCATCTACCGTCATACCACCGTATAGATGCGCTTCGGATCTTTCTTTTGTCACCCATTGGTCGAAGTTGTTGTTTGGAATAAAATCTTTTTCCATTTCAGTTACTACGGAATGCAAACTACGTAATGCATCGCTTTTATCTTTTTCTCCAATTTTCGCAAGGTGGATCGCTTTATCGAAATGCTCAATGGTCTGGTCATAGACTTTTGTCAATACTGGAAATGGATGTCCATCTTTACCTCCATGTGCAAAAGAAAAACGTGCAGGGTCGCTGAATCTGCTTGGTGTGCCATGGATAACTTCGCTGACCAAAGTCAATGACTGCAACGTGCGTGGGCCAACATCTTTCAATAACAGTAAAGATTCCACATCACTGATGTCTGTTTCATGTGCCAGCGCTAATGCAGCGCCAAGTCTTTTCAAGTTGACATCCTCACTACGTACATCGTGATTCGTTGGCATGATGAGTTGCAAGTCCTGAATGATCTTAATTGGTAGCTCTTTGGTTAATTGCAAAATGCCATTACGTGTTGGTAGCGCATCTTTGTCTGTTAGATTTAATATTTTACCTTGGTTGGGTCCATAAATGGAAGTGTGAGGTGTTTCAATAAATGACTGCAACTCACTCGAAAGCCAATGGTAGCGACGTGCTAGTTTACTCTCTGTGTTCATTCCTTGTTGCACTACAGCCCAATCTCCATCTTGCGAAAGAATAAAGGAATGTTGGTAAAGCTGAAATCCATCCTGAATGGCGGTATTGTCCACTTTGGCAGAAAGGCGACTATTGTAAACGAGTTCAGTTCCATTCAATCCTGTCTTTTCGGCAATAGCCAATAGTTCAGTCGGTGTCTGTCTGGAAAATTTCCCACGTCCACCACAGATGTAAATACCCAAATCTGCTGATCGTTGGTTGATCGCTTTTTTCATAGCACCCATAACAGAAGTCGTAATGCCCGAAGAATGCCAATCCATTCCCAATACAGCACCAAAAGATTGAAACCAAAATGGATTACTGAAATGTTCCAATAATGCTTTCCTGCCATATTCCATGACAATGGCTTCCGCTATCGCTCCGCCCAATTTGCTCATTCGCTGGGCGAGCCATATTGGTACAGAACCATAATGTAGTGGGAGGTCTGCATGTCCGCTTTTCATATTGGCAAGTTAGGAAAAATGTGGCCATTCTGATAATGGAGTTTTAAAGTCCTCTCCAATAGGAGAGGATTTAGGTGAGGTTGCTTTGTCTGAATAATATCCCTAATAGTTATTCTTATTTTGAATTATATTCTTAATTTTTATTTTTAAATGAATTATATTCGTTTTTTATGTAATTTTACCTCATGATTGATAGAATTGAACTAGATCAGGTGGATTTTCAGATTTTACGCATTCTTCAAGAAAATGCAAGAATGTCCAATGCGGACCTCGCTAGGGAATTGGGCATGGCACCTTCTGGCGTTTTGGAACGTGTACGCAAACTCGAACAAAAAGGTGCAATTGAAGGTTACGAAGTGAAAATAAATCCAGCCTATATTGGACAAAATCTATTGGCATTTATTTCTGTAAAAACGTCCGATATTTTTGGTTCGGATGCAACTGGGAAGGCTTTGGCAAAAATTCCCGAAATACAGGAAGTTCATAATATCACGGGTGAGTTTTGCTTTCTTGTCAAGGCCAGAGTTGCGGATTCCGCCGCATTGATGGATTTGATGCGCAATCATATGGCGAAAATCAAGACCATTGCCTCAACCGAGACTATCATGGTCTTGGAAACCGTAAAAGATTCTCAAAAAATGATCATTCCTTAAATATAGTTGTCATGTCTCGTAATGCTTCTCCGTCAACCATCGCTGTAGTTGTAGCATTTGCTATCGTCTATATAGTTTGGGGTTCTACTTATTTCTTTATCCAAAATGCTTTAAAGGGTTTTACGCCTTTTTTGATGGGAACTTTTCGTTTCCTGACAGCGGGGCTGATTTTACTTAGTTGGTGCGCATTTAAGAAATTTCCCATTTTTGACAAACACACTATTGGCGTGGCAACGGTTTCAGGTTTGCTTTTACTGTTCTTGGACAATGGTATTTTTATATGGGCGGAGCAGTATTTGCCAAGTAGTTTGGCTGCGATCATGGCTTCCGGCGTTTCGCTTTGGTTTATTGTGTTGGAC
>QFOI01000773.1 GCA_003241175.1 Pseudopedobacter saltans | reverse complement strand
TTTGTCGCCAGTCAGTGAAACGAGGTAGTCGTAATCAACGCCAAGCTCTTTAGCCAACGTCAATATTTTGTCTGCTTTTGGATATTTTTTACCGTTTTCAATATCGTGTAGATAGGAAACCGTGATCTTACTAGACTCAGATAGTTGTTGGTAAGAAAGATTTTTTTGCATCCGAAGACTTCTGACTTTCAGTCCAAAAATTAACCTAACACTTTCATTTTCAGTAATCATAGTAAAAACAAATTTCTCGTTTTTCCATAAACTAACCAAAAATCAACAAAAAAATGAAAAAAAATAATTTAGAGAAAATTTCGCTAATTGAAAAATAGTACTACTTTTGAAAAAAATAACGATATGCCAAACTTGCCAACACACACCACAGAATTAGGGAAAGAATTATATACATTTCCCAGCATAGACAATGTTGATGCAGTACTGACACCATCAGCCATCGATTTTTTATTGGAGTTGAATGATCATTTTGAATCAGAAAGACAACAGCTCCTAAAAGAAAGAGCTGAGCGTCAATTAGAGTTTGATCAAAACATCTTGCCTGATTTTCTTCCAGAAACTGAAAATGTAAGAACAGGAGATTGGATGATAACGCCCGTTCCTAAAGACTTGCGCGATAGAAGAGTGGAAATTACCGGACCTGTGGAAAGAAAAATGATCATCAATGCTTTAAACTCTGGCGCAAAAACTTTTATGGCTGACTTTGAAGACAGCAATACGCCAAACTGGGAAAATATTATTCAAGGTCAGATCAATCTAATGGACGCGATCAGAGGAACGATTTCGCATGAAGCTGGTGGTAAAAAATATCAACTAAATGAAAATCCGGCTACATTGATTGTTCGTGCTCGTGGATGGCACATGTCAGAAAAGCATTTCTTAGTCAATGGAAAACCAATGAGTGGTTCTTTGTTTGATTTTGGTTTGTATTTTTTCCATAATGCACAGGAACTTATCCAAAAAGGAACCGGCGTTTACTTATATCTTCCAAAGACGGAAAGCTATAAAGAAGCAAGACTTTGGAACAAAGTATTTGACTTTGCAGAAAACTATCTTAATGTACCTCAGGGAACTATCAGAGCTACGGTATTGATAG
>QFOI01000772.1 GCA_003241175.1 Pseudopedobacter saltans | reverse complement strand
TATTAACCCTAAATACTTATTTTTGTAAATAAACAAATTCTTAAATGGAAAGGTATGGAAGAAACAACTGCAAAAAAGAGTAATCACGGACCAAACGTCCGGCGTTGGAGAGAATGGCGGAATGTGAATCAGGATACACTTGCAGAACAGATAGGTGTATCGCAGGCAACCCTTTCAAGCTATGAAAAAAAGGACAAACTGGAGCAAGACATTTTAGACAGGATTGCGAAGGCTCTGGATATTCCGGTAGAAGCCATTACCGAACTGGAACAGGGTGCATCTATAAATATTGTTTCCAGTACATTCCAAGATAATTCTGCAGTCAATCACTACACATTTAATCCTATAGAAAAGATTGTAGAGCTTTACGATGAGAAAATAGCTTTGTACGAAAGAATGCTCAAAGACAAAGAAGACGCGATTTCGTTATTGCATGAAGTACTGAAAGAAAGGAAATAAAAAAGAACGCTCATCTATACCAAAGTAATAAATTAGGTCTGAGACCGTAAAACAAAATAATAATGGGGAAAATACTATTTGTTCAATATCCAAAATGCGGAACCTGCCAAAAAGCAGGCAAATGGCTTAAAGAAAATAATATAACTGTAGACAGCAGAAATATTGCTGAAAATAACCCTACAGACACCGAACTTACCGAATGGATAGAAAAGAGCGGATTGCCGATTAATAAGTTTTTCAATACATCCGGAAAGATATACAAAGAACAAAATATTAAAGAACGTGTAAAGAACGATTCAACAAAAGACCTTATCAAATTGTTAGCTACAAACGGGATGTTAGTAAAACGTCCTATAATTGTAACTGATAAAGCCGTTTTAGTTGGATTTAAAGAAGATGAATGGAAGGATTCCTTACTATCGTAGTATACAAGCTTAGTTATATATAAGGATCAATAGCTGATAACAAGTCTGAACAAAACCAACGTTTTATGTAGCAAGAGCAGAGCTAAACTTGTTTAAGCTATAGCAAGTCACGACAACCAACGGTCACAGGAACGTAGTGTATGTAAAATGACTAATGAAATTGAACTACCGATACAGCAGGGATATGGAGAACGAACAAAAAGAGAAAGAAACTTCGCCTAAGA
>QFOI01000771.1 GCA_003241175.1 Pseudopedobacter saltans | reverse complement strand
TAGATTCCAAAGTCCGTAAAAATGTGGATGATATTAAAAATCTGCTTGTTCCGACTCCTTTCGGAAACCAGATTCCGCTTTCCCAGCTCGCAAAAGTTGAGGTGAAAAACGGTCCGAATCAGATTCAGAGAGAAAATGCACAACGAAGAATTGTCGTTGGATTCAACATCAAAGGAAGAGATGTTCAGAGCATCGTGGAAGAACTTCAGGCTAAAGTCAATAAAGAGATAAAACTTCCTACAGGTTATTATATGACTTACGGAGGTTCTTTTGAAAACCTGAACAATGCAAAACAGCGTCTGATGATTGCCGTTCCGGTTGCTTTGGCGCTTATTATTGTGATGTTGTTTTTAGCATTCCGTTCGGTGAAAGAAAGTCTGCTGATTTACACTGCAATTCCACTGTCAATTATTGGCGGCGTATTTCTTCTGGCTTTGAGAGGAATGCCTTTCAGCATCAGTGCAGGTGTTGGATTCATCGCTCTTTTCGGAGTGGCAGTTCTTAACGGAATTGTCCTCATCTCCGAATTTAACAGATTATACAAAAGCGGAATCCGGAATATCGTGAGAATCGTGATTGATGGCGGAGAATCCAGACTTCGTCCGGTTTTGATGACGGCTTTCGTGGCATCATTAGGATTTATTCCGATGGCTCTCAGCAACGGAGCAGGAGCAGAAGTTCAACGTCCGTTGGCAACCGTGGTGATCGGAGGTCTGCTCGTTGCAACCTTCCTTACCCTTTTTGTACTGCCGCTTCTTTATGTAACCATTGAAAAAGGATTTAAAATGAAATCGCCATCATTTGGAAAACGCAAACACCTATGAAGAAAACGCGATTACATATGATCTTTAAAAAACAATAAATATCTACATATGAAAAATAATCACAAAAATATAACGGCTGTATTCATTTTGCTGTTCAGCTTTGCAGGATTCGGATTGAAGGCACAAACGCCAATCAATCTTCAGACTGCAATCAATACCGCACTGGAAAACAACAGAAATCTTAAAAACGAAAAATTGAAATCTGAATATTTCAAAGCTTTGATAAAATCGGCAAATGATATTCCGCAGACTGGTGTAACGTTCGATTACGGGCAGGTCAACAGT
>QFOI01000770.1:616-1726 GCA_003241175.1 Pseudopedobacter saltans | reverse complement strand
AAGGATAACAAATCTTCATTTTTGGTTTTTTCGATATCCAGTTTCCCAAAGAATTCAGGATATTTTCCAACCAAAGTTTCCAATAGTTGACGCCTTTCATCATTTCTCACATTCAAGGAAGTAATCATACTAACAAGTGTGTTCATTTCTCCACTTTCCGCCGCCAATACTTCCGGTGCTGTTTTATTGATGTCAAGATATTCCAGAACCTTGTTGGCTCCTGTCATGAAATCGTTTGCCAACGGAATCAGTGCATTGCCAATACCAATTTTGAAGTTTTGCCATTGTCCTTCCAACATCTGCATTTTACCATAGGAAGTTTGGGCAATCTGATCCATCATGTTGTTGAACTTGCCACCGGACGAAGTGGCAATCTCGAAAGACTTAGCCACCATTTCGGATGAGATGGAACCTTTTTCCATCATATCCTTTAGTTCACCAACTGATTTCTTTTGTTTGAATCCAAATTGTTCCCATTTTTCCGACATGGTTTGCAGCGGGTTAAATCCTGCATTGATGTATTGGAGTAAATCCTGCCCCATCAATTTTCCTGCGGATTGTGTCTGCGCAAAAACCAACGTCAATGCTTCAAACTTTTCTTTGTTACCCATGCTGACGTCACCCAATTGCTTTTCAATCTTGACAACCTTGTCAGCAGTAATTCCAAAAGACATCAAAGTCTGTGCGGACTTAAATACTTCCGGACCCAAAATGGTGTTTTGTTGCAGACTATTCAATTGTCCCGCCAATTCGTTTCCCTTGCTTGCCGATCCTGTCAATACACCAAAAGAAGTTTTTGTTGCGCCATAGTTCATTGCTTCCGAAACGCTGTCTTTTGCAAAGCCCAAAGCCTTATATCCTGCACCAATCAACGCACCAGTTCCCAATAACGATTGCAATCCGATGCCACCACCACCAGTGGAAGGCAAACCGCCACCACCCAAAGGATGGTTGGCCATTTGTCCGTTTAGTTGTTGCAGATACCTTTGATAGGTTCTGATTCTACTAGGATCGGTAGAATCCCTCATTTTTTGTTTGACACTAGACAACCGCCTTTCCAGTTCGGCATAGCTGCTGATCATGTTTTTGTTCCCGGAAACAACTGTTTGC
>QFOI01000770.1:0-600 GCA_003241175.1 Pseudopedobacter saltans | reverse complement strand
TTCTTTTTTAAATCCCCGCTAAGGTCTTTTACAGTGTTGTCTATAGAGGATAAGGATGCCGTTGCGGAATTGCCAAATTGCTTCATGGAAGAAGCGATGGAGTCGGTTTGTGCAACCGACTGTTTTAGCAATCCCACCAATTCGGAAAGGTCGGAATTGCTTTTCCCTGCATCGACATTTATTTTAAACTCTACAGACATTAAAGGTTAGCTTCTTTTTTTCGTATTAACTCAAGGTTGGCAACCATGCTGATCCATTCGTCATCAGTCAACGTTTTTGGATCAACATGGTAGTAGTATCTTAACAGACAGGAATAATAGGCAATACTATTTTCGTGAACATTTTTTCGAGCCTCTGCTAAAGCTCTGTCAACTCCCCCTCGACACGGTCAACTATCTGTGTCATGATCTTACCCAATCCTAAGATTGTCGCTTCCTCCTCAGTAATGCTTTTGTCGCCACCAAGAAAAACAGACTGCGCCAAAACCTTATTGGCTTGAATAGTTTTGCCTGAATCGCCAACTGCAATATGCGCTTCCAGTTCCACTATAGTTGGATTTCTGAAATAGGCGGTACGTCCGTCTTTCACTTTATAGGAAAA
>QFOI01000769.1 GCA_003241175.1 Pseudopedobacter saltans | reverse complement strand
TACCCTTGAAAGGCTTAATAAAATAAGGGATAGTAGCCAACTTAACACTTATTACTTCACACTTACAACTTACAAAATGGCACGTGCATTGAACGCAAACGAATTTCTAAGTAAGAAATTTGAAACGCTGAAATTTACAGATAGATGGAAAGACAGTTTTGGTGAACCCGAACGTAACTTTAGCATGATCATATATGGCAGACCGAAAAACGGAAAAACAGAATTTGCCATTCAGTTTGCCAAGTATCTCACAAAGTTTTCCAAAGTACTTTACAATTCATTCGAACAGGGATTTTCCAAATCCTTACAAGATGCCTTCCGCCGTCAAAAGATGCAGGAAGTGAGCAGCAACATATTGGTCATACACAAAGAATCATTTGAAGCACTGGTCGCACGCTTAAAAAAGAAAAAAAGTCCAAATGTTATTGTGATAGATAGTCTTCAATACATCAAACTTACAGGAGACCAATGGAAATACCTGCGTAGCACATTCACAAGAAAAATATTTATCCTTATTGCCCATGCGGAAGGTGATCAACCCAAAGGAAGTGCCGCAAAAGAAATTGAATATGATATTGACATCATGTGTTTAGTCAAAGGGTATCAAGCTTTTCCCGGAAGTAGGTTTGGAGGCAATGAAACTTTCATGATTTGGGAAACGGGTCATGTCAATTGGTTGAGCCGTCAAAACAAACAGATCAAAAGCGCAAAGCCCAAAGCGGAAAACGAAAAGCAAGGACAATTATTTGAAAACGAAGAAAAACAAGCATCATGAATATTCCAAAATCAAATAAAATATCTGACAAAGACAATGAAATGATTGACAGATGGATAAGGGTACTACATGCCATAGGTTATTCTCCTGATGAAATGATTCAAATTTTTAGATCAGCGCATGAAAAATACCTAACCAAAAAGAACAAAACGCATAACTCATAAATCCTAAATCATCATTCATATATGCTAAGTATTACCCGCCACGCCTTCCTGAGAGCCAAAGAACGATTGGGATTGTCACAAGACGCATTCCGCCGTATATCCGCCATGGCATTTTGTTTCGGACTTCCGGGCGAAGACACCAAAGGAAGGTTGCGCAACTATATCGAAACC
>QFOI01000768.1 GCA_003241175.1 Pseudopedobacter saltans | reverse complement strand
AAGGAAACATGGAACTCAATGCTAAACGAACTGTTGCCATTGTCGGCACGCGTAACAATTCCAATTATGGAAAAAAAATTACGGAAGAACTCGTTGCACGCTTGAAAGATATAGACGATTTATTGATCGTCAGCGGACTGGCATTCGGTATTGACGCCATTGCACACAATGCAAGTTTATCGCACCAGATTCCAACGGTTGGTGTATTGGGCCATGGTTTGGGTTCGATTTATCCCTATCAACACAAAAATATGGCGGAAAAAATGATGGAAAATGGTGGGATTTTGTCCGAATTGTTTCATGATGTTGCACCGGATAGATACAATTTTCCCAAAAGAAATCGCATCGTGGCGGGAATGACGGATGTTACGATTGTAATTGAAACTGGCAAAAAAGGAGGGAGCGTCATAACCGCCAATCTTGCCAACGATTACAATCGAGATGTGTTTGCCGTTCCCGGTCGTACAATGGATGCTCATAGTGAGGGTTGCAATTGGCTAATTGCACAGAAAAGGGCAGAATTGTATTTTTCACCAGAGGAATTCGTTGATTTCATGGATTGGGGTGAAAAGACAAAAACGAAAAAAGCCAGCCAACGATCTCTTTTTCAGGATTTTGATGAAAATGAATCCATTCTGGTGAAAATTTTGGAAGAAAAAGAAGGAATTTCCATTGATGAATTGGTGGAAATGTCCAAAATGTCACAAGGAAGGATCGCTTCTGTTCTGTTGAATCTAGAGTTGAAAGGAATCGTAGAATCCTTGCCAGGCAAGCGTTATATGCTTTCTTGATGAAAGTTTACCATATGATTTTATTATACAACTTTTAATTTTATTTGGTTGGAATTGTGAAGCTACTATATCTTTGCACATGGCAACAAAAAAATCCGTCTCCGAACTCAGCAAATCTTACGAAAGTCGCTTATTTGGTACAGGTCTAACATTTGACGATGTGTTATTAATGCCTGGTTACAGCGACGTCTTACCCAAAGAAGTAACGATCAAATCCCATCTCACAAAAGAGATTTCCTTGAATCTTCCAATTCTCAGTGCCGCAATGGATACAGTAACAGAAGCTAGTCTGGCTATTGCATTGGCGAGAGAAGGTGGTCTTGGTA
>QFOI01000767.1 GCA_003241175.1 Pseudopedobacter saltans | reverse complement strand
GAAATATTTATATAAAATTTTGATAGTTGGATTGTTTTGTATTTGCTTGCAAACTGTAACTTATGCACAACAAGACTCAGATAACAATTATGCAAAACCTTTAAAGTCTGTATTGGATGAAATTCAAAATCGATATGGTGTAACTATCCAATATAAAGACAAAATGGTAGAAGGAAAAATTGTTCCTTATGCAGATTGGCGATTAAGACCCGATGTAGAAACAAGTTTGTCCAACGTGCTTTCGCTTTTTGATATGAAAGTGGAGAAAGTAAAAGACAAAACCTACAAACTCAAAGACTATGAATATTATCGTTGGGCAGTGAAAGACGGTTGGGCGGAACTTGATAGGATTGCTTCTCAATATCATAATCAACAACAATGGGTATTAAGAAAGGATTCTCTAAAAAGGGAAATGTTGCATGCTTTACAACTTGACAAAATTCCAAAACCAACAAAAGTCAACTTTATTAAAACTAAAGAGAGAAAATATGATGGTTATTCTGTCTCTAATATAGCCGTAGAAATTTTGCCAGGTGTTTATTTTTGTGGTTCATTGTACAAACCCAATACTATAAAAGGTAAGATACCCGTTATCTTAAACCCAGATGGACATTGGCCTCAGCAACGTTATCGTGCAGATTGCCAATATAGATGTGCGGCTTTGGCAAAAATGGGTGCTATGGCATTTAGTTATGATTTGTTTGCATGGGGAGAGTCTATGTTACAGTTCCCATATGAGTATCATCGTACAAGTATTGCAATGTCCTTACAAATACTTGCTTCATTTAAAATATTGGATTACTTATTAACACTTCCTGATGCGGACGTTAATCGAGTAGGTATTACGGGTGGTTCAGGAGGAGGTACGTTGACTATTATGACGACAGCCTTGGATGATCGTATTAAAGTTTCGGCGCCTGTGGTTTCTGTCAGTTCGTATTTTTATGGAGGTTGCCCTTGTGAAAGTGGTATGCCAGTTCATTTTTGTGGAGGAGGTACCGATAACGTTGAGATTGCTGCAATGGCTGCACCAAGACCTCAGTTGTTGATTTCGGATGGTAGTGATTGGACAGCGAATATGCCAGAACATGACTATCAAAAAAAAAAAAAAATGTATG
>QFOI01000766.1 GCA_003241175.1 Pseudopedobacter saltans | reverse complement strand
TGCTGAGATCAGCCGCATATCTTTCATGATGTACATATAAATCTCATGCAGGCGGCGGCGGTCGGGCGTGTCGGGATTGCTTGCCATCATTTCCGCCTGCTTGATGTCCGCAATCTGCCACGAAACCTGACGCTTGTATTGTTTGACAATGATATTGGAAGGTCTTGCCCTTGTTTTTTCATTGGGGGCAATTCTAGCGGGTGTATTATTTTTTGCGAGCGAAACTCTATGTTTGTGTCTTTTCATGCTTTTTGACCGTTTAAATGCGTTTAAATGGCTTTTTAATACTATTTCTCAAAGGTGCTATTTGTCTAAATTGCTTTTTAGACCGAATTTGGGCGAAAATTGGGCGTCTACATTTGATGGGTGCGTTTCTTCTGACTACCAAGCCGTCTCAGTCCGTTTCCCATTGTTCCCACGGTTTCGCCATCACCGGGTGTACCACTTCCATTAGCCGAAATCTTAGGCGGTAAGTCCAATACGTCTTTACCGTTGGCAATTTTGTCCAGTGCGTCCAATGCATCTTCATAGTTCTTGATAACCTTAGGTGGTATTTCTTCATCATCCGAACGCATATACACTTCATATAAAGCAATCGATAAAGCCAAAGAAATCAAGTAACCATTACGGTCATCGTTTGTTTTTTGCAGTTCTGCGGTGAGGTCATACAACACGCCTGCCTTCGTCTTGATAGTGTCCATGGCAATCTTGTCCGCACTAATCAATATAGTGTTGGTATCGTCGGTTGCACCTGCCTGCGCAATTAATATATCGAGTAAGTCAAGCGAGATGCGTAATTGATAATCGTTATAGTGTAAATACATGGATGCAATTATGAATGATGAATTATTGGAATTGTATTTCTAAATACAATAGGACAAAACTGACAATGACCAAAGCGACAAACAAAACAGTGAGGTTTCTCATGTTTAAATATTTTTTCGTTTAGGCAATCTTTTACCGTTGATATAGTTAAAAGGCCGATACAATACTGATGACGGTAGGTATTCAATTGCTTCAACCATCTTGAAAGGATATGCCACAGCTTCACGGATTTGATCCGCTTTTTTGGCAGGAACTCCAATGGCTACAGTGCGACTGTCAACAACGGAATGGATG
>QFOI01000765.1 GCA_003241175.1 Pseudopedobacter saltans | reverse complement strand
ATAAGGAACGTTTTCGTCTAACAATTTCTGAACCTCTTCAGAAGAAAGCGAAATACTGTTTCTTAATTGTTGCCTCGTGTGATAATTGTAAGAAAAAACATCACCTCTTGTTTCAAAATCTTTTCTGATTGCATCTAATTCTTCAGGTGTATCAAAAGCAAGATAAGCGTAATCTGTTTTCAGAATTTGGTCTTTGTATCTGTCATAGATATCTCTTCTTTCAGATTGTCTGTAAGGAGCATAAGGTCCGCCAACTTTTGGGCTCTCATCAGGAATAATCCCGCACCATTCCAAAGAATTCATAATATAATCTTCCGCGCCTTCTACATATCTTGCAGTGTCTGTATCCTCTATTCTGAGGACAAATTCACCACCTTTATTTTTTGCGAAAAGATAATCATATAATGCAGTTCTTACGCCGCCTAAATGTAAAGCTCCTGTTGGACTTGGTGCAAAACGCACTCTTACTTTTGTCATATATAGATATGTAATGTTTTAAAAGGTCATTCCGATTATCGGAATAAGTTATATAATCGCTTATATCCATCTGTATGTCTACAAATTTATAATGGCGATTTCATATCAAAATTGTGGTGCAAAATTAAGAAATTTCGTTGGTTTGCCTTTTATAATTTGGTTAATCTTACACGAAATAGTATTTTTGACGATTAAAATTATGACTATGTTAGAAATTGGTGAAAGACCTTGGGGAAATACTATGTTTTGGCAGATGAGCCAAACTATAAATTAAAAAGAATTGAGGTAAATCCTGGACAGAAACTATCTTACCAGTTCCACTATAAAAGACAAGAACAATGGACTATTATTGAAGGTAATGCAACAATAGTCTTGGATGGGAAAAAATTCCTTTAGCTTACGGTCAAAGTGTTTTTATCCCACTTGGTGCAAATCACAGAATAATGAATCTTACGGATAAACCTGTTGTTTTTATAGAAGTTCAGACAGGGACTTATTTTGGTGAAGAGGATATTGTGAGATTGGAGGATGAGTATGATAGAAGTTAAAAAAAAATTAAACATAAAACAAAAAAGGGAATAGCGATATTCCCTTTTTATTTAAATTAAACTTTTGAGATAAAGTTTAATTTTTTTTGTAAAAG
>QFOI01000764.1 GCA_003241175.1 Pseudopedobacter saltans | reverse complement strand
AAACGTTCATAATATGCTTGAAGAATTGGAGCGTCGAAAGTCGCTCCCTGACACCAGAATTGCGCACCTTCGTTATCTAAGAACCATTGCGCAAATTCTTCCAAGACATATTTCACAGGAAGAGGTTGATGACTTTGAGGTTGTGAAAATTCATTTTTAGCATTTTCATTTTGAGTTTTCCACCAATCAACCGTGCTCTGGTCAATTTCAAAGCCGTGCATCAGGCTATCAAAAAGACTGATTTTCTCATAAAAAGTGTTTAATACACTCTCGCCGCGCGGATCAAAAACCGCAGCTCCGATTGAAAGAATTACACACCCTGGGTGTTTTCCGAGAGTTTCAATATCACCCATTACATTTGACATCTCAAATACTCCAATGCTTTCTTAACTTCTGTGCTGTTAGGTTCATAGATTGCTAGTTTTGCTGCAAGAAAACCGATCATAGCGGTTTCAGTGCGTTTTTGTTTTTTCTGTTGCCAAGGTGAAGGAGATATTATTTCTTTACCAACTAAAGCATTTTCAGGCGGCATAACAGCTGCCGGTGGTTTGCAGACGTTGGGTTCTTCTTCATCATGCCCCCAGCATTTACCGCATCTGCTGCAATAAATTTCATCTCCTCTGCGATGCGTAATGTGCATGATAAATCTCCGCTATTCTTCCCAGTTGTGGATGCGAACCGATCCACATTCCGGTATCCGTATGGAAATGGGTTCTAAAAAATTCGTCAATGTCCGGTCTGGACGTGTCGATACTAAGATCAACGGTTTTGGCGAGAGCATCAAATTCCGCATCCGACATGATCGAATCGCTTTCGTATTCATACGCATAAGCTGCAACAGAGAGTTTGATACGTTTACGTGTTTCAATTTCAGCCTTTGTAAAATACAGAAAAAGATTAGCCATTATCTTTCAGTTCTTTTTGTGAAATATAAACCTTATCAATACTGTGTTTTTGTTTTTTTCGGAAATTCGGTTCACCTTTGTTTTTACCGCGCGTTATTAAAGGGCAAACAGCGCCGATACAGAGAAGACCGCCTGTAACTTTTTCGAAGTTATAAGGATACCAATCATTGCGCCCTACCTTTGATTGACAAATCTTCGTCCAGGCGTCTATTTGC
>QFOI01000763.1 GCA_003241175.1 Pseudopedobacter saltans | reverse complement strand
AAATGAGCCAAAATTGTTTTTTCATCATGAAATTTTTATAAGTATTAAAATTAAAGGTTTCCGTTAATAGTGTCTTGACTTCTGTCAACACCCCAACTAATAAATAATGCCACAAAATAAAACCGTTTTGCAGTTGGTAAGATAGGCATTTTGTTCATGCCGTTGACCGAATATTGGTAACCAAATACATTGTCTCTATTTAATACGTTAGACATACTGGCGTATAGTACGCCAAAACCTTTTCCAATTTTCATTAAATGATAGGCACTAATGTTGAGCATTTGGTATTGTTTGCTTTTTCCCTGATCTGTTATTTTATAGTTAGCATCTGTAGGGTTTGTTAATAATAAATTATAGTAAGGCCGCCCAGACGCAAAATTGAAAGTAGGACTTATGCCAGTACTGATGGATGAGAAGTATTTTTTTACAACTAGATTGAATGTGTGATTTGCAACAAAATTTGGCTGTAAGGAAGTGGGAAAGTTGAGATAGTTTCGTTTGCTGTCAATATAGGAGTAGGTGACCCAATAGTCTACACCATTGATTGTTTTGTTGTTGTCCCTCCAATAGAGATCGAATCCTTTGGCATATCCATCGCCTTGATTGTCATAGGCGGGCCAGATTTTGACAAGGTCTTTATAGTTTTTGTAGTATGTTTCTGCACGTAACATCGTTTTTTGACCTTGATAGATATATGTCAATATATAGTGCGATGCTTTAGTAAAACCCATTTTTTCGTTTTGAACTAAATACATATTCTCTGGCTTTTGATAGAATATTCCGTATGAAGCACTGAGTTGATTTTTAGGTGCAAATTTATATGCTAATGATGCGCGCGGTGCAATGTCGGATTTGTCTAATAGAGATGAGTTTTCAAAACGTAGGCCAGCCTGTAATGCTAGTCGTCTTGTGATATAAATATCTGTTTCCGCAAAAGTCGATATGTAATTTTCCGTCAATGTTTTTTGGAAACTGTTATAGTTGAAGTCGTATTTATTGTACCAATATTCAGTTCCAAATCTTAATGCGTTGTTTCCTATAAATTTTTTGTCCAAAACAATTTTGCCTTGAGCGAAAAGATCATTGTTTTTCAATACAAAATTTAAAGTGTCCCAATATGTGTGC
>QFOI01000762.1 GCA_003241175.1 Pseudopedobacter saltans | reverse complement strand
ATCAAATTATCAATTTCAGAATCATTTGATTTGATTTGAAATTCTAAATCATTATATATGAATAATTCTAATGATTTTTCAGTTTCAATTGGGACAATTGAGGAAATGTATTCTTTAAATGTTTCGTCAGCTATACTTAAAAGCTGTAAATCAAATTTATCATCTATAAAGCCGCTTTTGTGATTATAGTTATAGTAAAAAATATTTGTAGTTAACTCAGAAATAAAATCATCAAAAGAAGCATCTTCAATTATTTCACTTATTGGGTTATGTTTGCCTTCAAGAAAATTAAGTATTTGTGTTATCAAAAGATTTGTAAAATCATCTAAGAAGTCATAAAATGAAAATTCATATTCATCATTTTTAAATCTTTGAATAAGTTTATATGCTTGGATTTTACTCAATTGAGGTAGTTTAAATGTTGCAGCCAACGGAAAACTCATTGGCGATATTGGCGGACAAAAATGGACGGAACGTTCAGTTTTGCACGACAGTGAGCCGATGTGTTTTCACGAAGCTAAATTAGTTTAAAAAAGCGAATGTGAAACACATTCGGCGGAATAGTAATACAAAAGTTGAGATTTAGTACTTTACCCGCCATTGCGCCAATGAATTGTTGCCTGCTGGTGTATTGTTTATTTGTTTTGGTTGGCGTGTTTAAAAATCTTCTGAATAACAAATTTTACGAGCTTAAAAATCAAGTATGTTATACAAGTCAATATAGTTGAAAATAGAATTGTTAACAAGAAAATCTCGTTGATATGAATTTCTTTTAAATTTTTTACAATCGTTTCTCCGTGGTAAAAATGATTTAATGAATGAAAACCCAAACTTGTCCAATAACAAACGAACAAATAGCTCGTAATAAAATACAAAGTTTGAATTAGAATTTGAACAACTTGTTTTGTTTTTAAGATTTTAGCAGTAAAGAAGAATATTAAAGGAATACTTGCTACAATTATTGAAAATTTATAGTCTCCTAACCAAAATTGAAATTTTCCAAAAAAACTTATTGGTACACTTGATAAATTTTGAATTGTCCATAGAGTAAATTTGTAAATGAATGAGTAACCGAACTGTCCAAAAAGAAAGAAAATAAAAATTAATATTATTATTAAAGTTTTA
>QFOI01000761.1 GCA_003241175.1 Pseudopedobacter saltans | reverse complement strand
AAACAAACAGAAGTTTCCACCGAAAATCCCATATATCATTTGGACCTTGTTTTCATTGGTCACATTATTTGTTTTTTATAATCGACTAAAAATCGAGAAGCCCAATTTCTTCACTAATGTTGGTCAGAATGCCATTTTCTTTTATTTTGCCCAGGGAATGAGTTCCTCTTTAGTCTATTTTCTCGTGGTTCCGATGAAGGATCTGATGCCGTGGTATCTTTTGGTTTTAATTATTTATCCGGTTAATATTCTTTTGGCAGTGGTTATATCCAAAGGTTTGAAGAAAGTGGATGATTTGGGTTGGACGGTTTTGGCGTTTTTAAGAGCGAAAACAGCTTCTAAGAATCCATAAAAAAAGCGCTTCTAAAAGCGCCTTATAAATCTTAATCGTTTTTCTTTCTTCCGCTCATTGCGACGATTGCAACAATGACGATGAGTACAACGCCTCCAATAATCCAATACGTCGGATTGGTTTGCCATTCTTCCGTGGACGTCGATGTCACATTAGTAGTTTTTACAATTGCAGAGTCTTGTGCAAAAGTTAAAACAGATGAGAAAATTGCTAAAAAGCTAAAAATAAATAATTTAGCACGATTGATTAGAGTTGAATTTTTCATAATTTTATTATTTGGTTGATGATGATTTTTCAACATTCGTGCCATTGATTGTAGTTATCATTTTATATTTTGCGTAATGCTCTATGATTATGGAAACGAATTTTTATAAACAAAGTATTTAAGAAAGCGCTCAAATCCTTATTTTTACAAAAAAAATAAAATGTTTCGTCTCAAACTTCCTACGGACCCACGATGGGCGAATATCGCAGAAGACAATCTGGAAGAAATCCTCACGGACCACGCCTGGTGCGAACAAAAAGCCGCTACCAACGCCATTGGCCTTATCACAATGGTTCCTGAGCATACAGATATGGTAACCGAACTTCTGGCTATTGCACAAGAAGAAATGGAACATTTTCATCAGGTGCACGAGATCATCAAAAAAAGAGGCGGTGTATTGGGAAGAACGCGCAAAGATGACTATGTCAACGATTTGCTAAAGTTTATTGTAAAAGGGGGAAACAGAACGGACCTTCTTGTTGATAAAATGCTTTTTTTTTTGTTTTTTTT
>QFOI01000760.1 GCA_003241175.1 Pseudopedobacter saltans | reverse complement strand
TAATTTTTCTTTCAGAAAAGGAATAATCTGATCCTTAACCAAAGGTTTTACTTCGTAAGGAACCCCTGGTAAACTAAAACAATAAGTTCCATTCTTCTCCATAATCATACAAGGCGCCGTTCCAAAATAGTTGAGAAAAATCTTTGCCTTAGACAAAACCATCGCTTGGTCTTTGTTATGTTCCAGAATCCAAAGTCGGTTTCTTTTTTCAAGATAAGCTCGGAGATGTTCATAGATTTCATCAGAGAAAATCATTTCATCTTCGAAGAAATCAGCGTAAGCTTTTTTGGTAATATCGTCTTTCGTTGGACCCAATCCGCCGGTTGTAAAAACCACATCAGACATTTCAAAAGCTCTTCCTAAGGTGGCAACAATGGCACTTTCCTCATCAGGAATTGTAAATATAGAAAGTACTTTTATCCCTATTTCTTTGAGCTGAGTGGCAATAAAATTGGAATTGGTATCAACGGTATTTCCCGAAAGAATTTCGTCACCGATAGTAATCAGAACTGCTGTTTTCATAGAGACAAATCTCGGAAATATTTTATATTTTCAACCACATGGACACATAGTTTTTTAGATTAAATAGAGACGTTAATGACTATGTTATTTTATAAAAATTGATTTATCTCTATGTGCCTGTGTGGTTTTATTTTATCTTTGATTAAAACTTACGGATGAACTCTTCTTTCTGGAAAAACTATAGCAACATAATTCTGCTTCTCATCGGGATTTTCATCGGAAGTCTGGTTGGGATTTTCGCACCTGATTTCGTCACTTATCTGAAACCGATTGGCGATATTTTCCTGAATCTATTATTTGTAACAGTCATTCCATTGGTATTTTTTGCGATTGTTTCTGCCATTTCTGGTATCGAACAACAAAATCAATTGGGCAAAATCATCGGAACGATGGCTTTGACATTCTTGAGTTTCATTTTGATTTCGGCCACGTTTTGCATCATAATGGTTTATTTTTTCCCAACCGAAACCCCGAAAAACATCAGCGAAACTATTTCAGAAAATCTCCGGAATAATGCTAATATCAACGACCAGATTGTAGGATTCTTCACTGTCAGCGAGTTCTATCATTTGTTCTCGAGACAGAATATGCTAGCATTGTTGGTCTT
>QFOI01000759.1 GCA_003241175.1 Pseudopedobacter saltans | reverse complement strand
CCTTCATTCAAGTTAATGTTCTTTTAAAACAAAAATAAAAAAACATGTTAATATTGTTCAATTTTTTGTTTATTATGTTAAACAATTGTTGAATAAAAGCGCATATTTTCGTATTACAAAAATGATTTCTTAAAAGAATGTAATTTTTGTGAATTTTTAAGGTCTATATATGAAGAAGGCTGGAAAGTGATTTCCAGCCTTCTCATATTTTCTGAGTTGCAATTATTTGAAATTATAACCGATACCGAGGATAAACATACTAGGTCTATTATCATATCTGATTTCTGTATTATTTCCTGCAGCATCTTTAACAGCATTTACAAATTTTCTAGAATCCTTTGAAAAAGCGCCTTCATATCTTGCATTGATAACAAATTTTGAAAGTGTTGCCTGAGCACCAAATTGATAACCTACAGTAAAATTATTTTTTGCATCTTCAACAAAGCCATCATATGTCTTATTTGTTGAAAGATTATAGGAAGCAACCGGACCTACAAATGCAGCTAATTTTCCTAATAAGAAATTATGACCAATCAAAACCGGAACATCTATTCTATTGCTTTTGGCTTCTAGTTCTACATCGCCAGTAGTTTCTACTGTATTTTTGAAAGAAGTGTAATATACTTCCGGCATTACAAACCATCCACTCACAGGGAAATCTACCTTGAAAGCCAAACCTACGTTAAAGCCAGTTGCATTATCTCCTTTTGAATCTACAGCTGTGTTAACTGTACCTTTAAAATTTTCCCAGCTTGCAGATGAAGTGTTTATTAAAGCATTGGTTCTCAATCCTACAGTAACTTGTGAATAAGCCATCATTCCTAGGAATAAGGTCATTGCACTGATCAGTTTTTTATTCATTTTCAATCGATTTTAATTTAAAATTAGTGAATTTATTTTTCCTTTTTTTCGGTGTTGCTGTTATGCGTGAGACTTGTCTGATCATTCTCAAGCATAAATTCTCTCAATTGCTTAAATAGCTCTGAAGAGTAAACAAAATCCAAAAGGTTCTTATTTTTTGCTGTTGCTAATATATCTTTATTGCCTTCCCACTCTTTTATGCCCAATCGCAGATAGAGAATCTTTTCCCCAATCGTCATCACGGAATTCATATCGTGAGTGTTGATAATAG
>QFOI01000127.1 GCA_003241175.1 Pseudopedobacter saltans | reverse complement strand
ATTACCAATAAGGATTTTCTGTCTATCGTAAAAGAGCAGGTTCCGGACTTGGACGAAGACAACATATTGAGCGAGCCTAGTCGTAAAAACACCGCTCCTTGCGTAGCCTACATATCATTCAAACTGTTGCACAAGAATCCAAATGCCAACATCATCGTATCGCCTAGCGACCAGATCATATTGGACAAGCAGGGATTTGAAGAAGCGGCACAGAAAGCATTGAATTTTTCGGACAAAAAAAATGCATTTGTAACATTGGGAATCAAACCACTATACCCCAATACCAATTACGGCTATATACAAAGAGAGCAATATGAAATAGAACCACAGATCTTCAAAGTAAAAACCTTTACGGAAAAACCTCCACTCGAAATGGCACAAACCTTTATCGACAGCGGAGACTTCCTTTGGAATACGGGACTTTTCGTCTGGAAAGCATCAGAAATCCTCAAGGAATTTGAAATGTTTCAACCAGAAATGTATGAAGCTTTTGCGGATGCAAAAGACATGTTTGACCAAGACCGTGAAGCGGAAGTATTGGAAAGCGTTTACGGACTGTGTACCAACCTTTCCCTTGACCTTGCCATCATGGAAAAAAGTGAAAATGTCTACATTGTCCCTTGCGAATTTGGATGGAGCGATCTCGGCACGTGGAATAATATTTATGAAAACCAAGAAAAAGATTATCTCGGCAGCGCACTCTCAGGTGATCGCATCGTCAATATCGATTCTACGCAGAGCATCATCAATGTTTCGGACAACAAACTGGTCGTTATTCAAGGGCTAGACAATCATATCGTGATTGACACTGACGATGTATTGCTGATCTGCAAGCGTGACAGAGAAAACGAGATGAAAGAATACATGACGGAAGTTCGAAAAAAATATGGTGAAAAATTCATGTAGTGGATACTATCTTTGAGGCGTTTTATCCATTTACTAACAAAATATCATTATGAAAAAAGCACTTTTATTAGTGTCCGTCTGTTTCACACAGTTATTTGCTTTCGCACAAACAACCACAACTACAACAATTACAACGACCAAAACAGTTGTAACGACTTATAACGGCAAACCCAGAGAACTTCGACCAATAGGTTCTGAATTAAGTATTGGTGTAGAGACTGGATTAGCCGTCGGAAACTTGAAGCATTATTCAAGCATGGGCGTTGGCGGATCTGTCAAATATGCGTACAATTTTAATGAAAGTATGGCAGCGACATTCCAATCCGGCTATATTAGTTTCATCAGTAAAAATCCGACCCATGACGGTACTAATTATGGAAATGGCAAGATAAAAACCAGTCAGATTCCTTTCAAAGCCGGTTTTCGTTACAGCCTTGGCAGATTTTACATGGAGCCTCAGTTGGGCGTCAGCCTTCTTCGTCAAAAAATGATTGACACAGGAAACTCAGACAATACGACGGGATTCACATACGCTGGTAATATAGGCGTATTGGCCACTAGGGATTTTGATATTTCCGTAAGATACGAAGGCATTTCAAAAAGTGGAGGTTCGATAGGATATCTTGGACTTCGCTTAGCATATTCTTTTCCTTTTGGGAAGTAAGTAGAATAACAAACCCGGCACTCAAAAAAATAGTACTTTTGCAATTCAATTTGATCGAAATGAATATTGAAGCTGGACCATTGTTAAAAACCATAGATTCTCCTGAAGATTTGAAAAAAATCCCTCAAGAGGAACTATTGCAAGTCTGTGAAGAGCTAAGACAATACATCATTGATGTAGTCAGCACACATGGAGGACACTTCGCCGCTAGTCTAGGCGTGGTTGAACTTTCTGTAGCCTTGCATTATGTTTACAATACACCTTACGATCAATTGGTGTGGGATGTAGGCCACCAAGCCTACGGACACAAAATATTGACCGGACGTCGCGACAACTTTTTTACCAATAGGAAAATGAACGGTTTGAGTGGTTTTCCTAAACGTTCAGAAAGCGAATACGACACTTTCGGCGTAGGTCACTCGTCTACTTCCATCTCCGCTGCTTTGGGAATGGCAATTGCCGCCAAATACAAAGGAGAAGATCGCAAATCGGTAGCTATTATTGGCGATGGCTCTATGACGGCCGGCATGGCATTTGAAGCGATGAATCATGCAGGCGTTACCGACAGTGACATGTTGATCATATTGAATGACAATTGCATGAGCATTGATCCCAATGTCGGTGCTTTGAAAGAATATTTGACAGACATTTCTTTGTCTGCGTCCTACAACAAATTCAAAGACGATGTTTGGAAAGCTTTAGGCAAACTTCCTATAGGCAAATCTTTTTCACGCGCAATGGCAGGCAAGTTTGCAGACAGTCTGAAAGGAATGATTAGCAACAGTGCCAATCTATTCGAATCTTTGAAACTGCGCTATTTTGGTCCAATAGATGGTAACAATATCACCAAATTAGTGGAAACATTAAAAGATCTGCACAAAATCCCTGGTCCAAAAATTTTGCATATACTTACTGTAAAAGGTAAAGGTTACGAATTAGCGGAAAATGACCAAACCAAATGGCATGCGCCCGGTCTTTTCGACAAGATTACAGGTGAAATCTACAAAGCAAAATTTGACCTTCCTCAACCTCCGAAGTATCAAGATGTATTTGGAAACACTTTGGTTGAGTTGGCGGAAAAGAACGATAAAATCATGGGCGTTACGCCAGCGATGCTGAGTGGATCATCCATGAAGATCATGATGGAAGCGATGCCTAATCGTACTTTTGATGTGGGTATTTGTGAGCAGCATGCAGTTACTTTGAGTGCTGGCATGGCGACGCAAGGTATGCGTGTTTTTTGCAATATCTATTCCTCATTTATGCAAAGAGCATTTGACCAGGTCGTCCACGATGTTGCCATACAGGATTTACCTGTTACTTTCTGTTTGGATCGTGCGGGATTGGTTGGAGAAGATGGGCCTACACACCACGGAGCTTACGACATTGCTTATTTTAGAGGCATTCCTAATCTGATTTTGTCAGCACCAATGAACGAACAGGAACTGCGCAATCTCATGTACACGTCCCAGTTGGAATCGACAAAACATCCTTTTGTGATTCGTTATCCTAGAGGAAATGGTGTGATGAGTGACTGGAAAAAACCTTTGCAGGAAATACAAATCGGAAAAGGCAGAAAACTTCGTGAAGGAAAAGATATTGCGGTATTGTCTTATGGGCACCCTGGAAATTTTGCAGCGGCAGCAATTAGAGAAGTTGCCAATGAAGGATTGAACGTCGGACATTATGATATGCGTTTTGTCAAACCATTGGACGAAAAATTGCTGCATGACATATTCGCAAACTACTCCAAAATCATTACCGTTGAGGACGGAACAGTTAAAGGTGGATTTGGTAGTGCCGTATTGGAATTCATGGCAGAAAACAACTACAAAGTGGATGTTCGCATTTTGGGAATTCCTGATGAAATAGTAGAACATGGCACTTTGAAAGAGTTGTATGCAGCTTGCCATTATGATGCAGCATCTATAGCCGATGCTATACGCGAAATGGCATCTGTCAAAAGCAGGGTTTCCGTAGAGACCTTGTTACAATAAGCGAATCTCATCTTATGGAAAAACGAGCAACATTGAGTTGCTCGTTTTTCGTTTTAGGAAATCGGAGATAGAGCTTATATTTGAACAGCTATTTTACGTTTACAAAAACGCCCAATGAAACAATTTCCAAAAATTTGGCTTAAGAGATTATTTGCTAAGGCAACTTTGCCGGTTTTAATTCTCTGCACAAACTTTTCGTTTAGTCAATCAGGAAAAATTGTCAAAGACATCTATGAGCCCTTATATTCCAATAACACCTGGAATTTAAAGGCTCTGGATTCGATTATACCCGACAGTGTATCTGTTTTAGGTTTGGGAGAGGTTTCTCATGGATCTCTTGATCTATTAATTCTCAAAGACAGTATAGTCCAATATCTCGTTCAATATAGAAACTATCGGACAGTCTTTTTCGAATTGCCTGACTTTGGCATGGTAATGTCATTACGGAATATCCTTCATGATGTTAACGATACTTCATTGATTAGATTGGATTCCATTATAAACAAAGAAAACTCAATACTTCCCGCGTATAAAAAAGCATTAATACCTCTAATGCGTTGGGTAAAAACCTATAATCTGACACATCAGTCAGACATGGTAAATGTTATCGGCATAGACCCCATAGCTGATGCCAACATTGACATGTTTTACAGATATATTTTGTATAAATATGCAATTCCTATATCGGGAGAGAATATTGAATCCCTTTATAACAAATGGTATATTAACAATTCTTCAGAACTGGATAGATTAAACGATTTAATTACATGGTACGACGATAACAAAACCTTTGTCAAAAGAAAATTGCCAAAGGATGAATTTTCTTTGTTAGACTACCATATAAGTATTCAAAAAAATGTTTTAATGTTTGAAGGTAAAAGAAAAAACAATCAAAAAAGTGTTCCACCTAGCACTCTTTTCTACAGAGATAGTGTCATGGCTGACAATGTTATAAATTTCGGTTCTGGATACAAAAGCATAATTTGGGCTCATAACGGTCATATATACAATGGGAATCTTTCTTTAGGGGAACGATTAAAAAACAGGCTCAATGAGAATTATTTTATTTTGTTGACTGATTTTGCTCAATATGCCACCTCCGAATATGGAGATAGAAGTAATGGTAGTGGCGCACCGGTTATTTCTACTAAAAAATTTCGATCAAATCAACTTTCAACAGCGAGTGAATTATATACAAAGTACGGAGGACGAAATGGCATATACATATATCAAACCAATGAAGATATTAGCGAACGCATAAACTCAATAGATGTGACAGGAATAACTTCAATATTGGGTGGGAGAAAGTCTTTTGACGCATTAGTCGTTTTCGACAACATAGGCAACTATTTTAATACGGAAAACAAGTAAACTCGAAATCAATGTATAGACTTAAAAGTATAACAAGCTTCTTGATATTGATTACCGTTTTTACACACCAGGCAAAAAGTCAGTTAGTTGACAGCATAATCGGAGCTCCAATAGACAAGGCAGTCACATTGATTGGTAAAAATAACATTATCGATAACATCACACCCGATGTAAAACTTGTAGGGTTGGGTGAAATTGCCATTTTAGCAAAAGAAACCACACTGTTCAATACCCGACTTGCGGCATATCTAATAAGTCGTAGGGACTTCAGAATGGTAGTTCTTAATCAAAGTAATTTTGTATTACGTCCATTGAATGATTATCTAAGTGGCAATTCCGGTTTTGATAAGGATACCATGGATTCCATAGCCCATCTATCTTTACAACAATCCATGTATTCATCGCAGGAGATGATGCAGTTCCTGTACTGGCTGAAGAAACACAATCTCAAATTTCCTTCAAAAAAGATCTCCATTTCGGGATCGGCAGGACCTGAGGGGTTGATACCTGTCTATTATTTCTTGACACACTATATCTACCCTGTTGACCCAGAACAAGGTAGACTTTTTTCAAGTAGATGGCAAGCACCCAACTATACCGACTCTTTATCTTACAGGGATATCTATGCGTGGGGCTCTAGCGACAAGTCACAAAGCCGCCTGAAGGGAAAGAATCTACTTACCATGTTCAATGATGACGTTCATTACAACCAGCAGGTTTCCTCCTTAAAAAGCTATCAGGAAGCAATGGATATGCTTGCCGACGGGGTTTTACGGCATACTAACATGAAGACAATCTTTTTTTCCTATAATGAAGCTATTGTGAAGTCTAAAATTGTTGTCAATGGAGGAAGGGATACGGTGAACTCTCCAGGATTGATTTTTCAAAGTAGACTAGGCAAACATTATGTTGCATATCTTTCTGACTTCCAAGAAGTCTCAAAAACTATTGGCAATACATTGATGGAGGGGCTTCGAAACAAAGGAATGCAAGTCAAAGAAGGTTCATTTTTGTATAACAAATACACGCCAAATATAAAAAACTATGTCCCAAGGGGAACAAATGGAGGAGGGGAAACACGAACCATACTTCCTAGTGAAAACAATAATGGCCTTCCGTTCGATGGACTATTAGTTCTGCAAAGAGTTTCTTCCGCCAATATCATCAGATAACAATATATTTAAACAAAAAACATGAAATTAAAAATTGCCGCACTTGTATTGGGAATCTCAGTTAGTCACTGGGCTAATTCTCAAAAAATAGTCAGAAACTTTGGTTTTGAATATATAGATGTAAAAAGCCAAGTGATAAGTTGGGATTTCGTTAATACTAAAAAAGAATACAATATTGATGTAGATTCAAGCACAGCACACTCTGGAAAGCTGTCTTTGTCCATAAAACCGAAAACGGATTCCAGTAAAGACAATGGAGCGGCATTGTTATTGACTAAATTGTTATACGTCACAGTTCGAGCAAACCAAAAAGTCAGAATTACGGCTTATGCCAAGTCCGAAAAAATGACCAATGGAGCAGCCTATATAGCAGTACAATTGAATGGCACAACAAAAGTCATAGATTTCAAAAAATCACAACCCATAACCAAAAACGATTGGGAACTATACTCTGTAGAAATTCTTCCAACCATTGATACTCAATGGATTGGATTCGGAGGCATGACCATAGGTAATGGCAATGTTTGGTTTGACGACTTTAATGTCTACATTGACGATGTTCAGGTTAAGGATGATTTATAACAAATCGTAAAAAGGGCAATTCTTTCGAATCGCCCTTTTTAATGGATAGGAATAGCAACGACTATCTTATGGGATTTAATTCTATAATGGCAGTGAGAGCACCAGTACTTTTAGTTATTGACAATCTAAGATATCTAGTACTTATTGGGTTTACAAAATTAATGTATTTGTAATCTGGCACTATTAAATTAGAGGCGCTACTAACAGGTGTCCCGTTGAAAACACCTTGTTGTGTCCAATTGACACCATCCATACTTGTATAGATTTGCGCCTGTATTATATCATAACTTCTCCATGCTGCAGAGCTAGAATTCGGAGTATAACGAATACTTCTCATTGTATTGGTTGTCCTCATATCTATCGTATAAGTTACTGGAGAGGCGACAGTTGGGGTTCTTGCAGATGCCCACGAAGACGTCACATTGTTGTCAATAGCGTTAGCGGGAACATAGGTACCAGACGTACTATTGGCTGACGCCACCCACCCCGTCCTACTCAGTAGTGTTACAGGAGACGATGGGATTGTAATAACAGAAGAGACGTTATTAGGTTCAACAACAATGTATGCCACACTTTTGAGCCCAATAGGAATGGCTGAAGAATTAGTCACCCCAACCAATGGTAAAAGATAAGTTTTATTGGAAACTAGGCTTGTTGTATCCCCCGAGATGGCAACAACAAAACTATCCCTAGAATTAATGGAGCCACTTGGAATAGTTGTTTGATTCTTAGTCAACTGGAAAGTTCCACTAGGCAAAGCCTCATAATCAGTACCATATAGTTGATTGTACTTGTCGACCAAAGAAAAATCCTCTTTAATAGTAACAGTAACATCACTACTGGCGGCAATACTAGGACTCATTCTTGAACCAAATGTAATCGGATTTGCAAGACTAGCAGTGGCATTTGTCCGCACCAAAGCAGTAAAGATTGAACTAGAGTCGATACTCGGAATCTCCACGCTCATTTTTTTCTTAACCAAATTAAACACAGCTCCCCCCTCGGAGTTAAATATGAATCCTTTTCGATATGGACGTATTTTGACCGTATCTCCATCTATCTTCAATATTTGGAAAAAAAAGTCTGTTACGCCTTCATCACCAGTAGCATATATCCTTGATATATAGGATCTAGTGGCAAATACTAACATTGGTAATCCTGTTGTTACAGACAAAGTATAGTCCGTAACATCTGGAGTTTTATACCCATCCAAATAACTAGAGGTCGTCACTTTGGATGTAAGGGTATCAAATTGTAAAGTAAATAGAGAATATTCCTTTATCATTGAGGAAGTAGTTATCGATTCAGGATATAATACAAAACCGTATTCACTACTTCCCAACACTGTTTTAATTTGATTTAATAGATCCTCTTGGTGATCCTTAACATACTCTGCATCTATAGCTAGGCTATCACTTTTTTGGCAAGACCATATTCCACAGGTAACAAGTAGTAAAAACCATAAAAATTTATTTCTCATCATGACAGATTTATAATTAATTAAAGAGTATTCGCTGCTGAGTCGAGATATACTTTCATTTGGTGTAGATCTATACCCATGCCCAGATACTTGTTGTATACCATTTCGTACTTAGTCTTCAACTTAGCATTCTTAGCGACAATTTTCATGATGGAGTCTTTATCAAATCTTATGCAGGCTTCCACAGTGGTTGCAAAATCCTCTTCTGGCGCGTAACCTCCATAAGCGCTAAAAAAGCCATCCTTTTGAGCCTGTTCATCGTTCCGTGATGTAAATGCTATTCCATAGTACTCACCTTGAGATACTCTGTCATAAGCATACCCGCGTCCATACTTATTATCCATCTGATGCGCATGTTCGTGATAGATAAGGCACAGATGTGCTCTGATATTAGCTTTAGCAAATGTGAGATTATCTATGTTACCCATCCCTAATCTGTAAAATTGAGCATTAATAGCAGCACTTGTGGATGTTCCTGCAGTGATACTACTACTACGAATTGAACTACCAATAATTAAAAACTCCACAGGCTTTTGCTCAGCCCAAAACTTAGGAAAACGTTGTTTCATGGGACCAAGCCACATAG
>QFOI01000758.1 GCA_003241175.1 Pseudopedobacter saltans | reverse complement strand
GAATTTTTTTTTTTTATTTCAGTTGAAATGGGAATCTCGGAAATTACTTTTATTCTCACAGAAAAAACAGAACGTAAGAATATCAGCATTGATAAATTGCGAAAACAGGCTATTGGAGCTTCAAAACAAAGTCACAGATTTCATTTTCCGAAAGTCAATGATTTGATTAAGTTTTCTGACTTTATAAAAAATCTAGATTCAGAAAACACATTTGTGGCGCATTGTAATGAAAGCTTGGAAAGGATTAATCTTAATGAATTAGAGATTCTTCGACAAGCTCAGAATAACAAAGCTAATAGTTCAAAAGATGTCAGTCTGAGGCTCTCGAAGACTTTTTCACAATACACTTTTCTAATTGGTCCGGAAGGCGATTTTTCGGATAAAGAAATTCAGCTTTTGGCTGACAAAGGAATAAAAGCGGTTTCATTAGGAAATCAAAGATTGAGAACAGAAACTGCAGGAATTTTTGTCTCCGCTTGGAATTATGATAAGATGTTTTAAATCTGATTCTCCCTCAAATATTTCTCCAAAATCATATCACCACTCGGAATCGAATTCTTTGCCCAGCGGATTTTCATTTGAAGTAATTTTTCTTCGGATAATTTATAATCAATATCAGATTTTAGGAGTTTTTGTTTGAGTTTGTACATACAGATAGCGGCCGCAACAGAAACGTTGAAACTTCTGGTAAATCCAAACATTGGAATAGCCAAGGTCTCATCTGCGAAATCTAATAATTCATCTGTAGTTCCTTCCCATTCTGTTCCGAAAACTAAAGCTAATGGTTCTTCGATTTTATAATCAGGAAGCATTTTTGCATTGTTCTCTGCAGAAACTGCGACAATCTTGTAACCTCGATTTTTGATGTTTTGTAGTGATTCTATTGTTCTCGGCATTTTCTCCACTTCTACCCAAGTATCTGCACCTTTTGTGACTTTTAAATTTGGTTCAAAGTAGTTCTCTTTTTCCATCGCCACCACTTTATGAAATCCACAAGCTTCTACAGAACGAACAATAGCTGCTGCATTTCTGAACTGATAAATATCTTCCATCACAGGCAAAACGAAGTCTGAACTTTCTTTGGAATAATGTTCGATTTTTTGGAAACGTTCGGGTGTTAGGAATTGCTGGAGA
>QFOI01000757.1 GCA_003241175.1 Pseudopedobacter saltans | reverse complement strand
AGCCTTTACTCCCAAAATGTCAGGAAGCAATGCATTCCAAAGCCATTGGAAAAACCATACAAATAACCCCATCGCAGCAACAATGCAAGGAATTACTAACCAAAATTTCTTTTTATTTCTGTTCATTTCTTTACTATTAATCTTTCAAATCATCATAAAGACTTTGTAAGCTTTTGCGCAAATGTTTTACTGCATATGATTTTCGACTAATGATTGTTTTTATGTTCGCGCCTTCTTCGTCAGCAATTTCTTGTAAAGTTTTATCTTCTAACTCGTTTAGGATGTAAACTCGTTTTTGTTTTTCCGGCAATTCATCCAGAGCTTTCATCAGCTCGTTCCAAAACATTTCTTTGAAAACACTAAGTTCCGGACTATATCTATCATCAGCCAAAAGAATGTCTTTCACATTCAGATCGCCATCTTCATCCTGATAAGCAAAATCTTCCAGAGATTCGGTTTTCTTTTTTCTGTAACTGTCGATGATTTTGTTTCGGGTAACTGAATACAACCAAGCGCCAACATTTTCTATCTCGTTTAAGTTAGTCAATCGGCTGGTTTGAAACCAAACTTCCTGCAGAATATCCTCCGCATCTTCCGTCTTTGCCACTTTAGAACTGATAAAGCGCAAGAGCTGGGAACCGTAATTTTTCACGACTTCCGTAATCGATACAGATTTTTTTTCGGCCATTGGCTGTAAAGATAGCGACTCCATATGAATATGACGGCAGAGATTTTTTTTTACCTTAAAAGTGTTAAAAATTTTTATAATGGATTCAACTTGTAACAAAAGAATGATTTGAAAGTCTAATTAATTGATAATACAATCTATGAAGTTAAAATCTATCATTCCAATCTCTGCTCTATTTCTAAGTCAAATCTACTTTGCTCAGGAAACTCCTAAAAAAGAAACAGACAACAAGGAAAAACAAATTGAGACAGTAACCATTACCAAAACGAAGAAAGCCGTTGAACAAAAGGCGGACAGAACGATTTTCGACTTTTCTGAACAACCCAATCTCAACTCCGGAACATTGATGGAAGGCTTGAAAAAACTTCCCGGTTTGGTTTCAACAGATATTGCCGGAATGATGTATCAGGGAAAGTTGCTGGATGTTTTCATGGATGGACGACCGC